>JBDREA010000025.1:0-18798 GCA_043820265.1 Candidatus Altarchaeota archaeon
TTTTAGGTGGTGTTGACATTATTCCAACAAAAGAAAACTACTTTGATGGTGACACCTATGACACGGATTCTGATGAATTTTACACCGACCACGACGACGATGTGACAACTCCCCCAGACTATGCAATTTCTCGAATGCCTCTTGGGGTGGGAGATCATGGTACTCTAATCCTAAGATCACAGATGGATGCGGCAATACGCATACATAATTCGGGCGGAATAGACTACAATAACAAATACATGAATATGGATCATGGGAGTCATGGGGAAGTTAACAAGGACCATTTCGCAAGTGAACTAGCGATCTCATATCAACCGGGTTACATATCTCCCCAATGGAATTGGGTTTGTGGAGATCTTTCTGGCGAGGACCATAATCATTGTATATCTTTTAATCCTGGAGGAAGCTGTAGTGCATTCTCATGCAATACAAATGATATGGTCTCAGATGCGGAATCAGCTAAAATGATATTTTACAGTGGTCATTGTAGTGGTAGAGTATTTGGGGGATATTGTGAATGGGAAAAAGATCCAAATAATGTCACAATTCCTACAACCTGTTTGGGAAAAGTTGCCGGCCAAAACTTGATGTCGGCTTATAATCCTTTCTCAGATTCCATGGTTTATGCAAATTCCTGTAGGACAGCTTCAATATGGAAAGATAGTGTTGGTAACGTCATGTATGGTTCCGAGAGCTTTACAATGAATCTCATTGACTATGGTGTGGCAGTTATTTGGGGGCAGGTAGATTTTGGTTATTCCAATAACTATGATCCGTACGGTCTTGGTCCAACACCCTTATCTGCTTGGTTTGACACTAAACTGTATGATTACCTGCAATTATATTCACTTGGATTAGCTGAATATCAACTCAAAAAAGAAAAAATAGAATACATATATGATCCAGCGAACGGCATCTCAGCTCCCTCACAGGAACTATGGGCTTATATTGTTTATACCCGTCACCTCTATGGGGATCCCACAATAATTACTAATCTCCAGGGAAGGGCTGTTGCTCCAACTAAGACTTCTGAAGAGGAGTTGAGAGAGAATGTTTGCGGGGGCGGAGCTTTTACGTGCATTTCGGAAGAGGGTCTCCCTTTGTTATTGACAAAATCTTCTATTTCGACTGACCATTTGGATATAATCAGTCTTGCGCAAGAACGAGCCGAAGAGGTTTATCTTCCTAATTGGCGTATCCTCGAAGACCGCTCTTTTGAGGTGCATAACGCTCTTGGCGAACCTTTCTTGCAGGTCGTCGTCGAATACGATTCTCCTTGGGGGCCAGAAGAAAGCATCCTTTACTTCAATGCGGAGGGAGAACTGACGAACGAGATAGTGTCTCATTAATTTTTTTCCTGGGAACTTTTTACTTCTCGAGGATTCAACTCTCTCACCTTGACTATTCCTCTATCTTCGATTTTGAACTCCAGTGCCTTTCCTTCCTTGAGGCTGGGGTGCTTTCTTAGCACCATGAACCTCTTGCTGTATCCTCCGAATTCTTCTTCTCTTATGAACTCTATAATTACGGAGAACCAGTAGGGTATCGATTCGCCTCCGAAGGGTTTGGTCGTACCCTTTTCCCGGTCGTAGGTGGGTCTACTTGTGACAAGCACAGGTAACCCATATATCTTCGATAGACGCATGAGCTGTGCGAGCTGGCGTTCGATGTCTCTGAAGTCCCGATCAACTTGAACCCAGTACTGGTGGATGATACTGTCTACGATCACAAGAGAGAACTTTTCTTTTGCGAGAAATTCCTCCAACCTCTTGACCGCCACCTTCTGCTGGTCGAAGTCGTTGGGCTCGATTACCAAGATATTTCCAAGAATCGAATCAATGTCCTCGGGGAACAGCTGCTTCAACCTTTCAGTCGAAAAACCGTTCTTGCAGTCGACGAAAAGGACCTTTCCCTTTCTTGCTGCCTGTCCTGCGGCGATCAACGCAAAATTGCTCTTCCCTGCCCCCCATCCTCCAAAGACCATGGAAAGAGCCTTTTCAGGAAGTCCGCCGCCAAGGAACCCTTCTAGAGGTTCGCCAAGAGAGAGCATTTTTCTCTTTTTCCTTTTATTGTGTGGTTAGTCGAGTAACAAGTTATCGTATCTTTTTCGCAGTTCTTCGGCTGGTCTTTATGATTTCTTCGTTGAGTTCCGTTTTCACCCCTCTTTTTCGTGCCAGTTGTTGGATGTCGTAGACGCTCTTCCCCAGGAGCTCTGCAGCCCTTCCAAGGGAGAGCCGTCCCTGGCCGTATAGCTCTAACACATAGTCTTCCGCTCCCAGATAAAGGAGTTGGCGGAGGGCCGTGCTTTTGTCGACGTATTTTTCTTTTCTTCGGAGTTCGACTAACTCAATGATTTCCTCAGGCAAACGCAGAGGGTATGGTGCGCTGGTCATTTTTTACCTCCATTTATTATTTCAAGGGATTCCAGATATCTTTTATGGGGGATGTATGGTTTGATCTCTTCTAGGGTCTCCCTGCATTCATCCCTCTTTATCTTTTTTAATTCAACGAGTCGGACAAGCAGGTCTGTGGTCGTTAAAAACGGGATATTATTGACGTACAGTACGTCGAGGAAGGCTTGGTCGTCGCTGACTATCGCTTGAGGTTTGTTTTTGAAGTAAAGGTGGAGGGTGGATTTTTCCCCTCTTCCGAGATTGAACACCTCTTTGAGTATTCCTTTAGCCTCCATTCGTTCATTTGTTCTTTCCACCCTCAATCTTCCTTTTTGGATCATCTCCTCTAATCGAAAAGCATCTTCATAGAGTCTCGTTTTTCCCTCTGTCACGCATTCTTTGAAGACTTCTTCGCTTATGCATGCATCCATCTTTTCAAGAATCTTTGGGAATCTCTTCGTTTTTCCGAGTTTGATGAGGGCATCAGAGTCAAACACAATCTTCATCATTATTATACATATTTATACAAAGGTATTTAAACGTTTCTCTTCCAACAAAAAAGACAAAGCCTTTTCAGGTAATCCGCCCCCAAGAAATCCGTCAAGTGGCTCGCCAAGAGAGAGCATTTTTTTAGCCCCCGTATTTCCTGTAGAGTTCAAGCGTTGTCTCAAGGAGTTCTTTCTGTTCTTTCAAACCCATTTTTTCGAAGTATTCAGTTATTAAGTCTTCGTTTAATTCGGGTTTTTCGAGTTGAACTGTTTTTTCGCTGAGCTTTGGATTGACATTGACGTCGAGGACCGTGAAGTCTTTGTATTGGCCCTCCCAGTCGCGGCGGACGTCCAGGAAGTTCCCATCGATTAATGCGTCGATGTTTATCTGCAAGAGTTTTACATCTTTATTCTCTTCTATAATCTCCGCGATTTTTTTATTCAATATTTCCGGAGTCATCTTTTCGGCATCCAATGTCACCGATTTCATGGGTCGGGAATCCACACCTATGAATCTTGGATTTGAGAAATCGAAATCCTCGAAGACCATGAAACCGTTCTGGTGATCTGCCTCGTTGAAGCTCACCCTTTCAGTCGAACCGATGTAGTACGCAGGGGTTACGTCAAACACCTCCTTTATCCTTTGGTGTTTGTGCACGTGACCTGAAAGGATCAGATCGAATTTCTGGGCCGCCTCCCTAAGAACAGGCAATCCAATCTCGTGGGGTTCGAGGTATCTTTCAATTGCTTGGTGCAGAAAGAGGATATTCAATGATCCCTCCTTTTTTTCCACATTCTTGCTCAAATCCCTGAGCGACTCTTCGGCTAGTTTTTTGTTACGGATGAACTGAAAACCCAAGACATTGACTTTTTCCCCTCCGAGCTCAACTATCTTTATTGGATTTTCCGTTGAAAGCACATGGATGTTTTCATGAATGTCAGCGTAAAGCGGCGAATAAGTAGTTCCGAGGTGGCCTTCTATCTCATGGTTCCCGATGGCAACAACGACGGGAGCCTTGTCTGCGATCTCCCTTAACGTCTTTACGAGAAGCCTCATCGAGACCGGATTCGGGCGGCTGTGGTGGGCTAGGTCTCCTGCAAAAAGCCAAAGGACCGGTTCAAGTTTTTTTGCCTTCTTAATTGCATCAAGGAACGCCCGGTCGAAGTCGCGAAGCCTCTCAACGCTCAACCTATGCCTGAATCCGAGGTGCGAGTCGCCGATAGCAACGATAGTCGATGACATTGCGCACTATTATTCTGATAAGCTATTAATAACCCTATCATGTTTTCCGAATTACCATACGTTCCATCAGCCAGTGACCTTATTGACAGGTCGTTTCGGGCAGGCTCAAACGCAGCAAGAGATGTCCGAGGCAGGAATGGGCCCAGGGAAAAGCTCCTGCGACTCGCAGAAGAAAAAAGAGTCTCGATAATCGGAGGAATAGTGGAAGGCGAATTAAAAGCAATTATCAAACAGTTCCCAAGCTACGACCAGCTTCCGCCGTTCTACCAAAAGCTATTGGACATCCAGATTTCAAAGGACAAATTCAAAAAGAGCCTTGGCGCAGCCGACTGGGCGCTGAAAAACCTAAAGCAGCTAAGGGCAAGCACGAATAGGAGGATGCGCGCCCAAAAAGAGACCGCGTTTGCAAAGCAGTACCTTGGCAGGGTTTCTTCGATAATAAAACAAATATCTGGGGACCTGGACATCCTAATCGAAATAAAACAGCAACTTCAATCATTCCCTTTAATCAGAGACGATGAACCAACCTTGGTCGTGGCAGGCTACCCCAACGCCGGAAAAAGCACGTTCTTAAGAAATCTGACCGGATCAAAAGTTCAGATAGCAGCGTACCACTTCACAACAACAAAGATTCAAGTTGGAAGGAAAAAGATTTTACATACAACCTATCAGGTAATTGACGTCCCAGGTCTTCTAGACCGGCCAATGGAAAAAAGAAATATAGTAGAACAACAAGCTATGCTGGCATTAGAGGAGGTGGCAGACAAGATTCTTTTTCTAATCGACCCGGAGCAAAACCTAAACCCACAAATGTCGCTTCTTTCAGAAGTCAAGGAAAAATTTAATGTCCCAATCTTTGTCGCAATCAACAAAGTCGATGCAGTTGAAAAATCAATTATAAAAGAAATAGAAGCTAATTTTAGCAAATTGAAAATAATCCGATTATCGGCCATCAATACCAGCCAATGTGAGGAAACCTTCAAAACGATTATTTCTTAGTACCCGTTCATTCAAAATAGTGGGTGATTTTATCAGTTTTCCACAATCATATTAAAGTCTTATTTAAACACTATCGCCTAGTATAAAGACATTGTTTTCCGGGGAGAAATGAATACGAAAAAGGAGAAAGAAGGAATCCCAATCTACTGGGGGTGCATGTTCACTCATTCTGTTCCCTTCCTGATGCAGACTGTGGATAAGGTCCTGGATCGACTCGGAGTCCCCCACCACGACATCGAGGATTGGAGTTGCTGTCCTGATCCAGTTTACGTAAAAGCCTATGGGCCGAAACTTCACCTAACGCTTGCAGCAAGAAACCTCTCTCTTGCAAAGCCAGACAAAGACGAAAACAGGGAACTTCTCGTTGTCTGCAACGGATGCTTTCACACTTTGAACGGGGCGGCAAAAAAACTGGCGGACCCCAAAACACTCGCTGAGATCAACGAATTGCTTGAAGAAGAAAAAATCGAGGGCAAGATTAAAGTTGTGCACTTCCTTGAAAGTCTCTCAAAAAAAATCCCCGAATTAAAGGAGTTAGCAACTCAATCTTTGAAGGGATTGAAAATCGCACCATACTATGGATGCCACGCGATCCGCCCAGTAGCCATTGCAGGCGACAATCCCGAAGACCCTAAAAGCCTTCATAGGATAATCAGCGCCCTTGGAGCCGAACCAGTTGATTACAGGCACATGCTTGATTGTTGTGGGATACCAACTCAAGGATTCAATCCAAGCGAATCAGAAAAAATGCTCGAAGAAAAACTCGTCGATCTAAAAGGTAAAGTGGACGCGATTGTGACACCCTGCCCGAGTTGTTTCATGCAATTCGACAGAGTGCCAAGAAGGCTTAAACAATACGCCCTCCCGATCCTTCATGTCGGCGAACTGGTCGGCTTGGCTTTGGGGATGAGCCCTGATGAGATGCATCTAGAGATGCATGCAACCAAAGCAGATAAACTTCTCGCAAAAATCGATTCAAATATAATTATACAAAAGGCAGTGAAAAAAGTCCACGACTTAATCCCATCCTATGAGCTTAGCGGACACTGCGGGGCCTGCAGAAAAGAGTGTGCGATGGCAGTCGAGACCAGAGACAGTAACTACCACTTCGATCCCCTTGACATAGTCGACATGCTCGAGGAAGGAAGGCTTGAAGAGGCGCTAGCAGATGAGCGGATCTGGTTTTGCCTTCAATGTGGGGCATGTGAGGTCCGATGCCCTCAGAACCGAGGACTGAAAAAAACATTCGAAAAGCTTAGGGAAGAAGCAATAAAAAGGGAGATTCCAAAAGCCGTGCAACACAACATGGAAATGGTAAAGACTACAGGATACACCCAACAGCCAAAGGACTTCGTCAGAAAACGCATCGGTTTGGATCCCGCACCTAAGGCAGATATTGAAGCAATCAATAAGATCATAAAAAAATTCGAGGATAAGAAGAAAAAGTGAATCTAAGATTTACTCAACCACCAAAAAACAGGGTGTTCGATGCCTGCGGCATAGCCGGATTATTCAACTATGGCCTAAAACCTGAGTCAGGAAAAAAAGTCAGATCGATGATAGCATTGATGCGCGAGCGGGAAAACGGACTTGGAGGAGGATACGCAGCCTATGGACTATTTCCTAAGATGGCTGACCACTACTGCATTCAGCTTCTCCTAGAAGACATCCCAGAAGAAAAGCCCACCCGGGAACGAGTCGAAGAATTCCTCAAGAAAAAAGCAGACATTGCAAGAGATGAAAAAGTTCCTTTAAACGAAAAAATCATTCCTGAACACCCTGAAGTCCACCGCTTCTTCATCACTCCGAGAAACCAAGCCAACCCTGACGAGGACGTGAAAAACCTGGTGATGGAAATAAACGCCTCACTTGACGGTGCATTCTGCATGAGCTCTGGAAAAAACATGGCAGTTTTCAAAGGAAACGGCTGGGCCGACGAGATTGGACTCTTTTATAAAATCGATGAGCTGAAAGCCTATATGTGGACTGCGCACAGCAGATTTCCGACAAACACCCCCGGCTGGTGGGGAGGCGCCCACCCGTTTAACATATTAGGTCACAGCGTAGTGCACAACGGCGAGATAACAAGCTACGGAACAAATGTCAACTACCTTACAGAGCTTGGCTACGTTTGCACGTTGAAGACAGACACAGAAGTGGTTGCCTACCTATTTGACTACCTCATGCGAAAGACGAATTATCCCACAAAAATCGCAGCCCAACTGGCTGCTGCAACCCTTGCACCACCTTATTGGCGAGAAATCGACAGGTTACCAGAAGACCAGAAACTCTGGTTGACATCCCTTCGGATGATCCACAGGAAGGCAATGGCCAACGGGCCCTTTGCAATAATCATAACGACAAACATGCCCAAGCCACTAATGATCGGCCACACAGACAGAAAAAAGCTCAGGCCCTTGATAGGCGCCCAAAGCGCTGACGAATCGACACTTTATATTGCAAGCGAGCTTAATCCGATTCACGCAGTCGATGATACAGACGATTATTGGCAGGCCAATCCCGGCCAGCCGATAATCGCAACCACAGAAGGCATCATATCAAGGGGGACTTCAGAAAGCTTTGACTGGCTTACTAAAAAAAGTCCTGGAGGAAACTAAATTGAAAGAAGAACTCTCAAACGTCACAGATCATCCCCGGCCTAGGTTCAAGGTAGCCATTTCTATGGATGAATGCCAGAAATGCGGAAGATGCGCCACAAACTGCACATTTGACTGCATCCACTGGGACGATGAAAGAGACATCCCCTTTGTGGACGAACCCAGAAACTGTGTCGCCTGCCAAAGATGCGTCACCTTTTGTCCCCGAGACTGCATTACAATAGAAGATTTCCCGGTACAATACGCACCGCATGCGAACTGGACGCCTTATCACCTGAGATACATAAAAGAGCAGGCAGCCACCGGAGGGGTAATATTGTCCGGGATGGGTAGAGACCTGCCCGCCCCCACTATATTTGATTTCCTTGTCTGGGATGCTTGTCAGGTCACAAATCCAAGCCTTGACTCGCTCAGAGAGCCCGTCGAAACAAGGACTTATCTTGGAAGAAAACCAGAAATGCTTCCTCTGAATTCTAAGGGAAAGATCGATGAATCGGAGATTCCTGCCAACGTCAAATTGAACCTGCCACTTTTCATAGGCCACATGAGCCTTGGAAGCCTAAGCCACCAGGTCATTACTGCGATGTATCGGGCGATGGGTGAAGTCGGCTCACTTCTTGGGACAGGCGAAGGGGGCATACACCAGGATCACTACCCCTACAGGAAGAACGCACTAGCAGAGATTGCATCCGGCAGGTTCGGTGTCGGACCAGAGTACCTTGAAAGCGCGGCCCTCGAAATCAAGATAGGTCAGGGAGCAAAGCCAGGCCACGGAGGACAGCTTCCAGGTGAAAAAGTCAACGAACTCATAGTCGAGTCAAGGGGGATCCCCCTGGGATCAGATGCGTTCAGCCCAAATCCACAACACGACATCTACAGCATCGAAGACCTAAAGACATTGATCGCAGCGCTACACGAAGCGACCGAATACAAAGTCCCGGTCGGCGTAAAGATTGCTGCCGTGAACAATTCAGCAGCCATCGCTTCAGGCATCGTCAGAGCAGATGCTGACTTTATAACAATAGACGGATTTCGGGGCGGAACCGGAGCTGCACCAAGAGTCCTAAGAGACAATGCAGGAATCCCGATCGAATTGGCAATCGCAGCCGTCGATCAGGCCTTGACAAAGGAGGGTATCAGACACAAAGTGACTCTTGTTGCGGGCGGAAGTCTCAGAAGCGCAGCAGACCTCATAAAGATTTTGGCTCTCGGAGCAGACGTCGGGATGGTGGGCACAGCAGCCCTCATCGCAGTCGGATGCACGGTCTGCCAGCAGTGCGCGACAGGATTATGCGCGTGGGGGATAACGACGAACGATCCGATAATAAGCCAGAGAATGGATGTCGATTGGGCGACCCAGAGAATCGTTAACATGTTTCACAGCTGGGACGAGGAACTCAAAGAAGTACTCGGGACAATGGGGATAGACGCAGTGGAATCATTTGTCGGAAACAGAGACAGGCTAAGATACATTGGGCCAAACCCCCAGGAAGCTGAGATTCTAGGGGTGAAACACGCAGGAGACTAGAGACATGGAAGATCAAGCGGAAAAAAAGACGATAACAATTGATGCCAATGAGGCAGGGAATCGGCTCCACCATAAAGACTTGAATAAGAAAATCCGAGCAGCCGTAAAAAACGGGGCCAAACACATCACAGTAAAAAATGTTTGCGGGCAAAGATTCATTGGCGCAGGAATCTCATCAGATGATCTAACCATCGAAGTGGAAGGTGACGCTGGATTAGATCTCGGAGTATTCTCTTCTGGGATAAAGATCATAGTCCACGGATCAAGCGAATATCTTCTCGGAAACACATTGAACAAAGGAGAACTCATCGTCTACGGCTCGAGCTGGGACATCACTGGCATGGGCGCCAAAGGCGGGACAATCTATGTGATGGGTAACGGCGGTTCCCGGATCGGGATCCACATGAAAGAGTTTCACAAGGAAAAGCCCCTCATCGTCTACGGCGGCACAGTCAAGCAGTTTCTGGGAGAATACATGGCGGGGGGAAACATAGTCGTACTGGGCCTCGACTTTTCAGAAGCGCTTCCGAAAAACAAGAACGTAATACAAAAAAAGGACATCGATCCGAAAAAAATAAAACACGCATCTGAGCCAGTTGCACAATCCGACCTCGGTGCAGGGATTCACGGCGGAGCCATCTATGTCCGAGGAGAAGTACCCGACGAGTTGCTCGGAGTTTACGCGACAAAAAAAGAATTCAGCGAAGAAGACAAAAAAATCCTTGAACCAATCTGGAAAAAATTCCAAGAATACTTCAACACACCCCTCGAACTGATTGCACACGACAACTACACAAAAATAGTCCCTTACTCATCAAGGCCATTCGGGAAAGCATACACGAACACGCCTATCTAGATTAGTATTGCCTCTTTTATGTCTTTGAAGTGTTGGTCTCCTGTGAGGATTTTGGCTTTGTATCGTTTGGCTGTTGTGAGAAGCAGGCTGTCGACTAATCCCCAGTTTTTCATGGTTTTTCGTTTTTCGGCGCTGGTTTTTCCGGCTTGGATGGCGTCTTCTTGGTTGGGTTGGGTCACGCGACTCCGGGATAAGATGAATGAGAAGTCGTCGTTGAATTCAAGTTTGTTTCTATGATAGTACACTGAGAGTTCGGCGAGGTTTTCGAGTAGTGTGAAAAGTTCGTATCGACTGGATTCGATGTATTTTGCTGCTGCTGATCCTCGTTCGTTGCCCTTGAAGTATTCTATCCAGGCGAAGGCGTCTACAAAAATCTTCATCGTAAAGTCACCTTACATTCGGTGTTCCGGTTCGTGTTTGAAGGTGGGGGTCGTTTTTCCGCGTAGGCTTCCGAACCTGCTCTTCTCATATACTTTTTTAATCTGGGTTGTCACTTGGTCACCCTCGTGGACGTGTCTTGCATCCAACTCCTTCTTCGGTACGATAATGCCGTAGGAGTTCCCAATCCTTCTGACCTTCCCGATAAAAACCGAGTCCATGTTAAAACATGCAAGTTATAACTATAAAAATCAGATAGATAATCACCATTCGGGAAAGCATACACGAACACGCCGATTTAGGGGGGGTTAATCTCGTTTCCTTTTTAGCTTTCTGTAAACAAAAAATATTATTAGGGTGAAGATTATCCCAATCGGCAGGCCTAGAAAAAGTATTGTGTTTATTGTGGCAATATACTGGCATTGGTATCGGTTGGGAAATATTAGAAGCCAATCGCCCATCCTCTCGTATGCATCGTAGGAACATTCTGTTGCATCGTTGGTGGTTTCTTGAAGTTCTGCCTCCCGCTTCTCGGTGTAGGGCTCGATGAGAACCTCCCGCTCGCCTTCGCGTGTGACGGCCTCAGAAATGACCGCCTTCACTCCCGGGTCGTTGGGGCATATCCTGTCCATCGCTTCGAAAAAGTCATCGATGACAGGGGGCTTCAGGATTTGGGTGGGTACGACGCGTAAGTTATACTCACCGTTATTCTTCTCAATGACGACAAGTTGTCTAATGCCTGGCAAATTCAAGTCAAAATACACGCTCCCCGGTTTGCCCGAAATATTTATCGAGCATTCCTCGTTGATGCATGTCAGATAATTCTCTAAAAGCGTTTCATTAACTTGGCAGGAGATGACAAGGTGGGGTGCTACTAATGTTGTAGCATGAGATTCAGAAGACAACACTACAGCTAATCCAAAAAATATTAAGATAGAAAAAACCATCCGAAAGGGATTCATCAATAAACCTATCTATTCTACTATTAAAAAAATCATAATCCAAGACACTATCCTAAGCATATGAGCAACTTTCCTTTATCGCTTGGGGGATCTTTTCTATGACATCTTTTGCTGTGAGTCCGATTCCCAATTCAGTTTCTGCGAGGTCTCCAGCGAGTCCTGTTAGAAATGCTCCGGCATAAGCGGATTTTTTAGTATCTTTGTTTTGCGCGAGTAATCCACCAATAACTCCCGCCAGCACATCTCCTGTTCCGCCGACTGTCATTGAGGGATTGCCAGTATTATTGAATCTGACTTCTCCTTTACAACCTATCAAATCGACTGCTCCTTTGAGAACGATTGTGGCAGGAATTTTTTCGCTGTATTTTTTAACCAATCCAACTCTGTCCTCGAGGGGGGGTTCTTTTTCGGTTTGGGCCCAGTAGCCTCCGAGGCTGTCTTCCTGTTTTTTTTCTTCGCTGAACAATGCGAGGAATTCTCCGAAGTGGGGTGTTAATATGTGATTTTCTTTCAGGTCTTTTTTATCGATGAGATGTAACGCATCTGCGTCAAAGACTATTGGCTTATCAGCTTTTTTGATTAATTTATCGACTGCCTTTTTCGTTTCCTTTTCCCGCGCTAAGCCGTTGCCGATGACAAGGGCATCATATGGGAGTGCAAGAATTTTATCAACATCATCTTCGCTTACAAATTCAGATGAACCCAGCGGATACACCATTAGAGTTGGATCATTTGTTAGTTTATCAGCGCAGTATTTCGGTGTAGCAATCGTCACCAAATCGCATCCGGACCTTAAAGCAGCTTGTCCAACCAGAGCTGGTGTTCCCCAGTATCTCTTTGATCCACCTACTATCAGAAGCCTTCCGAATTCACCTTTGTGTTCAAATCCAGTTCTTTTGGGGAGTGCTTCCCAGACATCCCCTGGACCGCAATGCGTTTCTGCTTCCTTGGGGATCCCAATGTCTGCTACTACTGCATCCTTTATTTTTGATGAATGAAATGAAATGGTAATGTCAGCTTTAACTGAAACATCATCTCCTCCAGTTGGGATATCTACTGCGATCTTTTTACCTTTGAAGGAATTGATCACAGAAACGAGACTTCTAACCGGCTCCCTTAAATTTCCTGAAATCCCGACTCCGATGAGTGCGTCTATAACGCAGTCGCAGTCCTTTATCTCTCCTTTGATTTCTGATGACTGAGCGGAATCGTAGACGTAGCTGATCTTAATCGAGGATAGTTTATTGAGAATGTCGAGGTTGTGCTGAGCATCGTTCGTCCTTTCTCCTCTCAACGAGTAGACAGTAATCTTCTTACCTAAACCGGCAAGGTGCCTTGCCGCGACAAATCCGTCGCCTCCGTTGTTCCCGGTCCCGCAAAAGATCGCGATTTTCTTACAATCAGAACCATGCTTTGCGACAACCGCACCCGCATTCTCCATCAACTGCAAGGTGGTAACGCCAAGCCAGCGGGCGTTCATGTCGATTGCTTTAGATGAAAGGGCCATATTTGGAAAAACATATAGCAGAAAGAACAATAAAAAGAAGAGAAGAAATAAAAAGGGAAAAATCAGGAGTAAGCCGGCCCGAGTTCTTTGTCTTCTCCTTTGCCTTTTTCTTTGTATCGTTTGAGTTCGTATTTGCTGACGCTGGGTTTGGCTTCTTTCAATGCTTCGTTAAAGTGTTTTGCCGAGACCTGCTTTGATCTAATGTTTTCTCTTAGTGCGAGCATTGCCGCTTCCCTACAGAGCCCTTCGATGTCTGCTCCGCTGAACTCATTAGTTCGTTTGGCGAGGTCTTTGATGTTCACGTCTTTTGTGAGAGGCATGTTTTTAGTGTGGATCTTGAAAATCTCTGCTCTTGATTTCTCGTCTGGAGGGGGGATCAGCACTTGTCGGTCGAATCGCCCGGGCCTTAGAAGGCTTGGGTCGATGAGTTCCTGCCTATTTGTGGAGCCTAGCACAATTACATTTTCTAAGGATTCGACGCCGTCTAATTCAGTGAGTATCTGGTTTACAACCGTCTCGTGGGCGTGGGTTCCCGATTCTCCGCTTCTGATAGGTGCGATTGCATCGATTTCGTCAAAGAAGATGATTGTTGGCGCGGTCTGCCTGGCTTTTTTGAAAATTTCTCGGACCGCCTTTTCGGATTCACCCACCCACTTCGACAGGAGTTCAGGGCCCTTGACTGTAATGAAGTTTGCCTCGGATTCTGTCGCCACAGCCTTGGCCATAAGCGTTTTTCCGCATCCAGGGGGGCCATAGAGGAGAACCGCTTTTGGGGGGCGGATACCCATTCGCTCGAAGGCTTCTGCGTGTTTGAGAGGCCACTCTACGACCTCTTTCATCTCTTGTTTAACCTTGTCTAATCCCCCAATATCTGCCCATTTTGTGCGTGGAACCTCCAGGAAGACTTCGCGCAAAGCCGAAGGCTGAACGCTTTTTAATGCCTCCTTTAAGTCGTCCTTTGTGACCTCCAAGTTTTCCAGTACTTCTGCGGGAATCTCATCTTTTTCAAGGTTGAGGTCCGGTAGTATTCGTTTTAGAGTGCTCATAGCCGCTTCTCTTGAGAGGGCGGCAAGGTCTGCTCCGACAAATCCGTGGGTGGAATTGGCGATCTTTTTTAAGTCGATATCTTTTGCCAAAGGCATTCCTCTTGTGTGGATTTGAAGTACCTCAAGGCGGCCGTCGCGGTCGGGTACACCTATCTCGATTTCCCTGTCGAATCGGCCGGGTCTTCTAAGTGCGGGATCGATTGCATCTACCCTGTTTGTAGCAGCTATCACTACAACTTCTCCCCTGCTCATCAAACCGTCCATGAGGGTCAATAGCTGGGCCACCACTCTTCTTTCGACTTCGCCTTTGGTCTCTTCGCGTTTAGGTGCGATTGAGTCCATTTCGTCTATGAAGATTATTGCCGGAGAGTTCTCCTGGGCTTCCTCAAATATTTCTCTGAGCTTTCTTTCAGATTCCCCATAGAACTTGTCCATGATTTCAGGCCCGTTTAATGCGATAAAGTAGGCATTTGTTTCAGATGCAACCGCCTTGGCAAGAAGCGTTTTTCCGGTTCCTGGCGGGCCGAATAGAAGCACTCCCTTAGGCGGCTGGATGCCGAGTTTTTCAAAGAGCTCCGGGTGTTTCATGGGAAGCTCAATCATCTCCCTCACTTTTGAAATCTCATCTTTTAGCCCGCCAATATCCTCATATCTGATGGCCGGGGCTTGTGCGAGGGTGACGTCTACCGGTTTTTCCTTTACTTCGATTTCCGTGTAGTCGCCGACCTGGACTATGTCCTTAGGACTGGTTGCTGCCACTTTGAAAGGTATCGATTGTCCCAGAACCGATATCACGAAGTGGTCACCTAGCACTACGGGCCTGCCCATTAGGATTCTTTGTTTTACGTGGTTTGCGAAGTCTGCGCCAAATGCTATCTGGTGGCTTACGGGTGCAATGGTGATCTTTTTTGCGTCCTGGAATTCGGCCTTGCTGACCTTTACTTTGTCTCCTAGCGACGATTGGCTGTTTTGCCTTAGAAGTCCGTCCATCCTGATGATGTCCAACCCTTCGTCTCCTGGGTGGGCTTGCCAGACGATTGCCGGGGTCTTTTTTGCGCCCTCGATCGCGATGATGTCGCCCGAGGAAACCTTTAATCTTTCAAGGTTTTGGCTACCTAGCCTTACGACTCCTCTGCCGACGTCGTTTTGCATGGCTTCGGCCACCTTGAGTTCAATCGTTTTCTTATCTGTCATGGTCGTTTAGATATTTGAGGAACTGAATTACATCATTAAAGAATAAATAAAAAAGCATCGGTCAGCTGGGTTCTAACCAATGTTTACGCGGAATCTCTTGTCCTCGGCTTTTTGCGGTTCTTCCTTCTCTAGTTTGACTTCAAGGACCCCGTTTTTGTATCTGGCCTTGGCGGATTTTGGCTTCACTTTGTATTGAAGCAGTATCTCTTTTTTGTAGTTCTTCGTTGGCGTGTCTACGCTGATAGTCGCTTTCTCCTCTGTCAAATCCAGGTTTATGTCTTTTTTGTCTACTCCGGGAAGTTCGGCCAGCAGTGTTATGTCTTTTGTGTTTTCGATCAGGTCAGTCACTGGCTCTAGGGTTCGGGTTCGTTCTTTTTCCGAGGGAAGCCTTGGCACGGGATCGGGCAACACATGTGGTGTGCCTGCCTTTTGGGTCCATTCCCGCATCTCGGGTTTTCCGCCTAGCGGTTGCCTGTATTCTCTAACCTTTGTGACTCCGTCCGGTCCTGTGTGGGCCTCATAGCCCCAGCTGAATCCGGTCACGTTCGCACCGGGTGTCGCCTTAAAATCGTTTTCCCATTTTCCAAATCCTTCCTCAAATTCCTTCTCTAATTGGTTGAAGAGCTCGAGGAATCCTGGTATTCTTGTTGGTTTCATCTCAAATCACCTCATTTGGTTAAATTTATTTGTTTTTGTTTAAATAATATAGCCAAAACAAGTATTTAAAGGTTTCTGTTTAGAAAAAGCCGAAAGATTTTTATTTTATTAAATCAAATATAAAAGTACTGATCAATCATGAGAGCCCACATACGCATAAGACGAATCGAAAGACCCTTCGAAAAAGACCTAGAGCGAGACCTAGACTGGCTTTGCTCGACATTCGGATTCTGTGAACCAGGCAGCCCAGAGTCCACGGCTTCCAGAATCTTTAGAGAAATAATCAAAGAAACCCAAAAAGATCAGGGCATCACAAGCACAAAGCTCGCCCGCGAAGTCGAAATGAGCCGCGGCGCCGTAGTCAACCACCTAAACAACCTAATCGAAGCAGGCCTAATAACAAAACAGGGAACCCACTATCAACTGAGAAGTGGAAACCTTCACCGAACCATCAGAGAAATCGAACGAGACATGATGCGCGTATTCGAAGACCTCGAAACAATGGCAGACGAAATCGACAAACAACTCGGATTCAAAAGACGAGAATGAACCTCGAAGAAAAAGTTTTTGGAGCCCTGCTTGCAGTCTTCTTTATTTGCATCGCAGGGATTGCCTGGCTCATCTGGGCATGCGACTTCGAGTCCTTCGGAACATATGCGGATGTGAATCTCTCCTCGACGCAAAATCAACCGGCCGAACATCCCGACTACAACGTCACCTACAACGAAGCCCTTGAGAAAAACGACTACCGAATCTGCGGCCAAATCGTCGAGGAATATGTCCAAGACCAATGCTACCTAGACATCTCCCTTAGGACCAAGAACCCCTCCCTTTGCGGGCTTTTAAAGTATCCCTGGAGATTGGAGCTCTGCGAGCAAAAAGCCCTCGAATACCGAAGTGAGATGGGCGCAAACCTGACAGGTACCCCCGGCGGCTGGCTGGGTTGCCGGGGAAACGGGCTCGCAGTCTGCGTTGAAAAAGCACCTTGGGAATACTTCACCCAACACCCAGACTGCAAACCCAACCCAACCTGCGCAGGCAAATACTACCTCTGCAACGAAAACCTTTGCCCGACGCCGTAAAAGTCAACACAGAAAGAACCGCGGACTACGATTCAAACGAAGAGAATAAAAATCCTATCTTTCATCCACTATCTCCTCTCCTCGTTCGATTTTCCGAGATTCAACAGTTTCTTATCCAAGTCGAACATCATAACTCCCATCACCGCGAGAGCCACTACAACAACGAATAGCGTTCGAAGCGGAACCGGAATATCTCCTCCACCAGTGTAAACATAAAATATGATCGCCCCTCCAACGATCAAGTAAACCGACTGCTTCATAGAAGACGGACCCGAAAACTGTTCCTGTGCTGTATCCTCTGTATTTTCGTTTTTCATTTTTATTCTATTTCTCGTTTATTAATTTATCTGTTTCCTCTTTTTTCTCTTTAAGGAATTTTTCATAGTCTTCTTTCGTATCGAAAATTATTGGATTTCCACTGAAATTACAGTCCCGACAACACATCGCCGGAGGAGAAACACCCCCTGGCTGATGGAAACCCAAACCCATAGATGAATGGTTGATGTTTCGGCTGCCACACCTCATACAACACCAGATCTCATGTTTGGTCATTTTTTTTTATTTCTCGGCTTCTAACTTCGAAGACCTCTTTTTACCATTCAACATCAATCTCATATTCTCCCCACAGAAACTAGTTTTTAGATAAACCATTCCAAGGAGGACAATGGCAAAGACTGCTGTTAAGACATGAGTGGGTGTTTCTCCGAATAGTAACAAGGATAAATTCCAAGGAAACAAGACAATAACATTAATGATGATAACTAAGTGAAGTGAATAACGAAATGATGTTACTAATTCATGCCATAAATTAATCCATCTCACAATTCTTGGAGCACTTTCCATATTTGGTGCTAAAGAGCCAAGAATAGAAAGAAATGCCATTAGAAAAAAAAGTAAAATGTAGGTCAATATCGCTCCTTTCAACCACCAAAGGAAAAATTCAACAAACGGCTTTGTAGAAATGCTTGATTTTTGAGGAGGTCAATCTATGAAGCTGTTTGCTCCATAGATTATTTGGAGATTATAAATGACTTCCTCAAGTGATTATGAGAACCAGTATTTAAGGCTGGTTGCGGACTTGGGGGGTGTTTTGCGGGATAAGTGTGTTCAGTTGTATAGTTGCCGTTTCAGCAGGCAAGACTACACAGTACACCAACACATCATTTTGTTGGTTTTGCGTTCGAAAGAACGCAAACCGTATCGAGATTTTTGCCAGTGGCTTGGGGTAGCGTCCGAGGTCTGTGAGGCTTTAGATTTGCGGCAGGTGCCGCATTATACGACGTTGCAAAAGCAGGCGTCTCGTCTGCCACCGGGTTTTTTAGAAGCGTTGATGGCCTGGATTGGGTTAAGCAAAATCCAGAAGTCTGAGATTGTTGCAATCGATGGGACGGGTTTCAGTTTGGATTTTAGCAGCCACCACTACTGCCAGCGCATTGGCCGAAAAGACAAGCACCGAAACTATTTGAAAACCTCAATCACTGCTGAAGTGAACGACCAGATCCTTATCGGTGCCAGGTGTCGTTTGAAGCGCCGCCACGACAACCACGACTTTGCACCCCTCATGCGTAAAACACGCAAGAGACTCAAATTCGAGACACTCGTGGCCGACAAAGGCTATGATAGTGAGGATAACCTTGAGTTCGTCGAAGACGAACTACACGCCACACCCATCATACCACCCAAATACGCCGACAAACCACCCGACAAAACACGCGGCACACGACGCACAAAACTCAAACTCCACTTCCCAATAGAAAAATACAGTCATCGAAACAAAATCGAAAGCATCATCAGCGTTGTGAAACGCAAATACGGCAGCACAATCTACAGCCGAACCCACCGCACCA
>JBDREA010000026.1:0-7115 GCA_043820265.1 Candidatus Altarchaeota archaeon
AAACGGATGCACAGCATGCAGTAACGAAAAAGTGGATTACTGGATAGAAGGGGAATGTATTTAACATTCCTTTTTATTTCCATTTCCTCTAAGATATTCCCTCTAACCGAAACGGTCGGGATAGGGTAGCTTGGTCAATCCTGCTGGACTGTGGATCCGGCGACGCGGATTCAAATTCCGCTCTCGACCCACCCTTTTTTTTAAAAAAAAAGAAAAACGTTGCGGGGGAAACTTCGTTTCCCTGTGCGCCACGAGCTTTGCTCGTGAGCGTGACGAAAAAGAAAACCAAAGGTTTCTCCTAAAATCCCTCAAGTCATAGGCAAACCCTCTCACATTCCTCTTTTTTACGGAATGATGGGGAGGGGCATATGCTTCCAACGTAATATTCACATCCCCCTGTCTGGTAACTGTAATAATATCCGTGATATGTTACTCCACAGGTCATGGTTGCCCGCCAAAAACATCGACTATCCTTTTCCAGTCGGGTGTTGAAGTGCAGCAAAACCAAAAGCAGCACTATAGCCGCCATTACACATATCTCTTTTTTTGATATTATTGGGTGGATGTTGTCCTGGCGCCTCTGTCTATATGTGTTTCCTATCAGCACTAGGGTAGATGCCAGGAGATATGAGACAACAATCAAGTAAGCGATATTATCCCAGTATTGTAGTATTATAGATTCTGCCCTGCTCATGGCACGCTTTAATCTATCTGCTGATGGGGGAGGATAAACAAATATATAGCTGTCTACTGCTTCGATAACATCAACCGTTATTCCAAGACCCCCAAAGGGCCGGCGAGTTATAAATCGAGGATTTATGAGTGCAATCTCTGATTTCGGCACCGAATCACAGATTAGTGGGCCCGTACCCCCCTTGCACCGCATATACATCCCATAGTTCATCGGCGCGGGCAAAACCAGGAAGAAAAGAATAGCCAACGCAATCTTCCATTTAGTCGGATAAAATATCTTTATAATATTTGGGGCCATGCCCTATATTCACTTTAACCAATTATATTCTACTCAATAAAAAACCAGAAAAAGCATCTAATCTACACCTAGATGCTGGTTTTTATGCTAAGATTATATATTCTACGATGACAGGCATAACTACCCCATTTTTAACCATTATATGAGTATATATAATTGATTAGAATGAGTCAAGGTGTTATTCACTATCCCCGGTTGGATACCGTTTTCATGATTGAGGACGCCATCCGCAAATCAAAGGATTATCCGAAGCGGATGGAGTTGTGGCGGAGTCTACCTAAAAAGACGATGTATCAGACGTTCATGATGGTGTTGAAGTATCTTGAGGCCTCGAATAAAATCATGTTCGACAAGGACGGCAGCATCGTCTGGATCTTTGTCGACAACCCGAAACTGAAGAAGGCGTTGAAGGAGGGCGTGCGCGTGCGATGACCAAGACATTCGGAGTTAGTCTAAGCTCCCGCTTCGCAGGTGAATACGTCGAACTTCAAAAGAGAGCCGAAAAGGGAGACGGAGAAGCACAATACCTGCTGAAGATAGTTGACAAAGGAATCGCCAAACTCGCACAAGACCCGCGGGCTGGAAAAAAGATTCAAAAACGTATTTGGCCGAAAGAATACGTACGAGAATACGGCATCGACAACCTATGGAAACTCAACCTCGACAGCTTCTGGCGAATGACCTACACAGTCACAGGACAAAAAACAGAGATAATAAGCCTCTTCCTAGAAGTACTCGACCACAAAAAATACGACCGAAGATTCGGCTACAAAACAAGCTAGGTAAAAAAGGTTAAACCTGCCTATAGATTCTGGTTTTAATAAGATTATCTTCGGCAATTATTTTTTTTTGTTTCTTTGGCGATAGCTTATTGAATTTTATTGCAGGGTTTACATATTTGGTTTCACATGGATTTTTTTCGTTTTTTTGTTAGGGGTGTAGTTCAAGGAGTTGGTTTCCGTCCTTATGTTTTTCGTAGAGCTAAGGAGCTAGGCCTTTTTGGTTTTGTGAAAAACATCGGCTCTGGAGTTGAGGTGGTCGTAAACGATTCAGAGTTCTTGGACAAACTAACTGATCTCCCTCCGCTTGCAAAAATCACTGGATTCGAAGTCGATGAATATCAACCCAGTAAGGTTTTCTCTGATTTTTCGATTCTGGAAAGTTCTAAGTCATATGGGGAGACGCAGCTTCCAGCTGACATCTTCACATGTAAAGACTGTCTTAGGGAGCTAAGAGACCCGATTGACCGACGGAATAATTACTACTTTATCACTTGCACAAACTGTGGACCCCGTTTTTCGATTATCGAGGATTATCCCTATGATAGACCTTACACTTCGATGCATGATTTCGAAATGTGCGGGGAATGCAGGGTTGAATACACTAATCCAATGAACAGGCGCTTTCACGCTCAAACTATCGCCTGTAAGAAGTGCGGGCCTAAACTAATTTTTAGGGATGGAAAAAAGGACATCTCAGGCGAGAATGATATTGATAGCATCAAGAAGGCTGTGGATGTTATCAGGTCTGGCGATTTCGTTTCGATCAAGGGAGTGGGGGGATTTCATATCTGCTGTCTTACAGGAAAGAAACCTGTTGGAGGAGTTAGAAAGACTCTGGGTCGCCCTCATAAGCCTTTCGCCTTGATGGTTCGTGACGTTGAGAAGGCAAGTGAATTTTCAATTATTTCGAAAAAGGAAAGAGAGCTCCTTGAAAGTCCTAGGCGGCCAATCGTTGTAGTAAAAAAGAAAAATACATATCAGTTTAAAGAAGTCTCTGAATTGGACTCCATAGGATTAATGCTCCCCTACACTGCGCTTCATTATCTCATGCTTGATTTCATCGATCAGCCACTTGTTATGACCTCTGCAAATATTCCAGGTGAACCTGTCGCTTTAACAGAAGAGATCGGCAGATACTTTCTCACACATGAGCGAAGGATCGTGAACAGATGCGATGATTCGGTCCTTAAGGTGATTTCTGACTGGGAGTTTTTTCTTCGAAGATCCAGGGGATATACTCCAATGCCCATTAAGCTTCCGATAGACTGCCGTGACACAATTGCAGTTGGTGCCGAGTTGAACAACTCAATATCTGTTTCGGTGGGAAGAAACTGTTATATGTCTTCTTATGTGGGAGATACTTCAAAGTTGGAAACATTTGATTTCCTGAAAAAATCCGTCGACACTTTTATCAAACTAACCCGAGCCAGACCCAAAGTCATTGCATGTGATCTTCATCCAGCCTATAATTCCACTTCTTATGCCAGGGAGCTTTCTGAAAAATTCCAAGCTAAGTTGGTTCAGGTACAACATCACAAAGCTCATGTGGCAGGCGTAGCTTCTGAGCATGGAGTGACGGATTATGTGGGGATCGCTGTTGACGGGTTGGGTTTTGGAGAGGACGGAAAGATTTGGGGGGGGGAAGTATGTGATATAAGGGATGGAACAGAGTTTGAAAGGATTGGAAGTCTTGAAGAACAACCCCAATTAGGAGGGGATGCAGCGACTATCTATCCAAAAAAGATGCTCTTTGGGATTCTTTCGAAAATCCTGGATGAAAAAGAGATCCTCAGACTCAAGTTATTCGATGAAAAAGAGGCAAGATTGTATCTCAACCAACTAGCAGAGGGATTCAATGTTCCCCTCACAACAAGTGCCGGGAGAATACTGGATGCGACAGCGGCTTTACTAGAATTATGCAATGAAAGGACTTATGATGGAAGACCTGCGATGTTGTTGGAGAGCATTGCCACTAAGCCTCTCAAAATAGGTCCCGTCATAAAAAAATCAGATGGGAGAAAGCAGTTATCAACAACTGAACTTTTCAGATTCCTCCTGGAAAATAAGGAAAAAGACAAAGGAAGGATTGCAGCTACAGCCCAGATGTATCTCGCAGAAGGCCTTTATCAGATTGCAGAAGATGCAGCCGATGGCAGGCCGATCGTATTATCTGGGGGAGTCGCCTACAACAAGATGATCTCAGGTTACATGATAGAAAAAGGAGTGTTAGTAAACAAAGAGATCCCCGCAGGCGACGGAGGAATATGCTATGGACAGACTTATCTAGCGAACCTAATTGATAAAAGAAAACACTAGCAAATCCTTGGTACAATAGTTCCAGTTGGATGAGGCATTATCCTTTTTCCGATTATTGTTTGAACTATGACTTTGTCTCCTTTGGTTATTTCTCCGATAATCTTTGCATCCTTGTTGAAGGACTGGAGTTTTTTCTCGACAGCAGTTGCGTCTTTGGAAGACGCTATACAGATGAATTTTCCTTCGCAAGCCAACTGATATAAATCTATTCCAAGCATCTCAACGACTTTTCGGACTTCGTTTTTTGCAGGTATTGATTGCTCGTCGATTTCCATTCTGACTTTATGTTTTCCGCATAATTCGTTTAGTACGGACGCAAGCCCTCCACGGGTCACGTCTCTTGCGATTTTGATTTGTTCTTTTACGGATTCTATTTCAGAGAGCAAAGATTTTGTGTCAGAGATAATGGATGTTTCGTAGTCGAACCTTTTTGAAAGCAACGCCACTGCGTGCTCGCCTAAGCCTCCGGAAAGGATGACTTTGTCGCCTGACTTGATGGATTTTGTTAGTAGTTCTTCTTTTTTTGCGATTCCTATCCCTGAGGTGTTTATGATTATCTTATCGATTTTGCCTCTGTCCATTACCTTGGTGTCTCCAGTTGCTAGGGGTATTCCAGTTTCGTTTGACACCCTATCTATGGATGATATGATTTTCTCCAAGTCTTCTTTCAAAAAACCTTCTTCTATCACCAGTGCCAGTGATAAGCCTATCGGTTTTGCACCCATCACCGCGAGATCGTTTATTGTACCACAGACTGCCAGGTGACCTATATCTCCGCCTGGGAAAAATATGGGGTCTATGACGTAGGAGTCAGTAGTGTAGACGAGAACTTCATTTGATCCAATCGATAGTGTGGCTGAGTCATTGTCAAAGTTATCCCAGTTTCCTCGCTCAGTCAGAGAAAAACTTTTTATCAGCTCTGCCATCTCGGTTCCGCCTGAACCGTGTGCCAAGGTAATGATTT
The DNA here is from genome assembly GCA_043820265.1 of Candidatus Altarchaeota archaeon. Classification (GTDB taxonomy): domain Archaea; phylum Altiarchaeota; class Altiarchaeia; order IMC4; family JBDREA01; genus JBDREA01. Next base: position 5,054 of record JBDREA010000026.1, read on the forward strand.
TTTTATCCATTTCTATAAATAACCTCGGGTTATCGCCCGAGGTTTTTATGCCGAACAGCCGAATGGGCTACGGTCTTCATCCTGGGATTAAAAGCTCTGGTTTTCGGCTGTTCGTAGCATAATCCAAACTGAAATGCTATCGCGCAACTTCCTTCGGCTGAAACCATGCAGGCACCTTGGGGATTTTCCGGGGTGCAACTTTTCTTGTAGAGGGGACAATCTGTTGGCTCGATTGATCCCTTAAGTATCTCTCCGCATCTACAGGCGGTCTTTTCTGGAGTTGGAACCTTGCTTAAAATGTCTTCATATCTTTTTTTTGCGTTTAGTTCGTCGTCTCTTACTTCAAGACCTGATTTTGGGAGTTTTCCTAGACCCCGCCAGAGACTATCTTCAATTTGAAAGAAGTCAGCCAATATTTTTTGTGCGTTAAGGTTCCCGTCTTCGCTTACTGCCTCAGGGTATCCATTTACAACGATTGTATTATTGTTACTGACGAGTTCCACAAGAATGCTTAACGCCCTTAGGATTCTTTCGGGTGTGAAGCCTGAGATGACCTGGGGGAAATTGATGTGTTTGTATGCTTTCGTTCCGATGATAGTTGAAACGTGGCCTGGATTAAGAAATCCGTCGATTTGTACTCCACCTTCTAAAAGGGAGGTTATTGCTGGGGGAACTAGTTTATGAACCGAATACACTGTTATTCCGTTTTGGAGTAGATAGGCGCTCATCGGTGCAGTTGTCTCAAATCCTAAACCGAAAAAAACCAATCCAGGATTTTTTTTCTCTATTTCTGTGAGCTCAGTTGCAGAGTATACTTCGAAGACTTTTCCACCTTTCGCTTTTATGTCCGATAAGCTTGAATGACTCCCTGGTACGCGCATCATGTCCCCATAAGTGGCTACTGGGATTCCTTTTGATGCTAACTCTATTATGCAGTCGATGTCGTATTGGGCGCTAACACAAACAGGACAACCGGGACCAGATATCAAGCGAATGTTTTCGGGTAGGGATTCTTTTATCCCATATTTGAGGATGATGTTGGTGTGGCCTCCGCATATCTCCATGAAGGTTTTTTGGCCGTCTAGTTCTACTGATATCTCATTGATCTTTTTTATGTGAGAATTTATCAACTCTTGATCGTCCATTTTATTGTTTTTTTTCGGCTTCGAAGACAAATTTTCTCACGATCTCAAGGGTTTCTTCTGCTGACTTTTGGTCTAGCTTTTCGATTGCGAAACCGGCATGCACCAATACGTAATCCCCTATCTTTGCACCATCAATCAGCTGAATGTTCGCTGACTTGGTGACGCCCTCATAGTCTATCTTTGCGGATTTACCGTCGATCTTTATGATTTTCCCGGGTATGGCGTAACACATAGAATTGCCTCTTCTATTTTGAGTTATTGGTTGCTTTGAGTATGGATTCAAGAACTTTCTCCTTAATTACTGGGAGCTTTTCCTGGAGGATAGGGCTCAATGAGTCTTTAAATTCTTCAGTTAGGTTGATTTTTACCCCTATGATTTGGATCTCTTTAAAATCGGGCATAAGCGCTCTGACCATCTTTATCGTTTGTTCGGCTCCGAAATCATGGGGTGATATTGGAAAGAAACCTGATGAAATTTGCTTCTCACCTACTAAAACAACTTCGCCGAATCCATCCTTGGACCTTATCGCATCAACAATCAAGAGTCTGTCATCTTCCTTGAGTGAAGGGATGATATCCAAGCCCATAACTCCCGACTGAACCAAATCAAAATTTTTTAGGGAAGGATGATCATTTAGCTCATCATAGAGGTGCGGGCCAATCCCATCATCTCCCGCAAGCGGATTTCCAACAAAGAGTACTTTTACTGACATTCCCCCCCCTATACAAACCTAATCTCCTTTATCATTTTTTTTATTTCTCGGCTTCTTTCATTTGAAAGTTATTAAGAGAATCCGCATGAAAATGTAAAATATCAATGTGAAAAGGAAGTTGATTAGGCCCAATCCTAATCTTTTCTTTATTGGTAGGTTTTCCTCTGGAGGCATAAATTTTATCAAATGCAAAAACACTATCAA
>JBDREA010000027.1:0-15524 GCA_043820265.1 Candidatus Altarchaeota archaeon
ATCCTTCAAACTGCCGATTTTTTCTATTGCTTCTTCTTCGGATTGAGAGTACTGAGAAATCTTTCGGACTAAGTTTTCAATTTGTGTTTTTACTTCTGAGAGGTTTTTTTGTTTTTCTGTGAACAGGGTTTGTTGATGTTCTAGGTCAGCGCTAGATTTGATAAGATCCTTCTCTATTGTTTGGGCGTTTTGTTTTATCGTATAAATTTCTTTGTCGAGTTTATCTAATCTCTCTTTTTTTGTTTCTATTGACTTGTTATTTTTCTCCTGTTTTGCTAGCTCCTCCTGTTTTTCTTTGAGTTGCTTAGTGAAGTTTTTTGTCTCTTCCAATAGCTTTTTTTCTTTTTCGGTTTCTTGTGTTAATCTTGCATCTAAATTTCGGATTTTTTCCTCTGCATTCTTCAGTTGCTCGCTCACGTCGGCGTATTTCTTTATGTGAGATTCTAACTGAGTGGTTCTTACCAGGATCTCCTGCTTTTTTTCTGTGAGTTCTTGTAATTGAGTTTTTACTTGCTCAATTCTTTTTTGGGCTTTTTTAGATTCTGCCTCGAGGTTGTCTACTTCTTCTTTTTCTTTTACTCGCTGGGATACTAGACTTCCCAGTGTTTTTTCTGCTTTAGATAGGTTTTCCTTGTTTTTGGTTTGTTCTTCTTTGAGTTTTTCAACTTCTTCTGCGAGGTTTTTTTCTTCTTTTGTGAGTGTGGATTTCTTTTTGAGAAATTCGGTGTTCGTGCTATCCAATTCTTCTTTTTTGGTCTTGTTTTGGGCGATTTGTTTTGCAAGATCAGAAAGTGTGCTCGAACCTTCCCCAACTGACTTTTCGAGTGTGTGGACTTCCTTTTCGATGCTGTTGTAGGTCGCAGCAACTGTGTCTAGTTCTTCTGCTAGGGTTTTGTTTTTCTCTTCGAGAGACTTCCTTTGTTCGGTTGCTTCTTTTATCTGGGTTTTCAGGCGGATTATCTCTCTTTGCCTTCCTTCGGCTCCTTCAGTTTCTTCTTGGAGGTGTTTTTTCTCGCTTTCAAATTTGTTTTGTAGGCCCATGAGCTCGGTTGCAAGTGCTCCTAGTTCCCTGTTTTTTTGTTCGGCTATTTTCTGGTTTTCTTCGAATTCAGTAGTGATGGTGGCCTTTGTCCTTTCGAGTTCAAGTTTTTTTCCTTCCAGTTTGTTGATTTCTTCTTTGGTTTTTTTGATTTTTTCTTCTTCTGATGCTAATTCCGCCTTTGAATGCGAGACGAATTCGTTGAATTGTCTTTTCTTTTCCTCAAGCTCTTCTCTCTGGTGGACTACGGTTGAAACCTCAGATTTTATCTGGGCTTTCTTTTTGTCTATTATATTTGCCTCTAGTTTTACTCCTTCGGCTTCCTTGACGAGTTCTTCCTTGGTTTTGTTTAATTGTTCGGTCTCCGTGACTAATTCGCTTATCCTTTTTCTTCCTTCGCTAAGGGATTTCTCAAGAAGGTTGATTTCCTCGTAGAGCGAGGCTTCAAGCTGCTTTTTTTCGGTTATCTGGTCGAGGAGCTGTTTTTCCCTTTGAGATAGTTCTTCGCGTTTTCTTCTCGCGTCGTTTATCTTTGCCGCGTATCGGTCAAGTTCTTGCTGCTTTAACCGGGTTTTTTCCAGTTGGTCTCTGAGTCTTGCGAATTCTGCTTCCCGGTCCTTCAACTCCGCCATTCGTCTTTGTAGTGTTTCAAGTTCTTTTTTCTTTTTGTCTTGGAGCTCTTTTATCTTCCATTCCAGATCCGAGAAATCGGTTTCTTTTTCGATGCTTAACTCTTCTAATCCAACAAGTGATTCTTCTAATTCATTGGTTTCTTTTCCCATTTCTTCTTCTAGGAAATCCTTCTTTGATGATAGTGTCTCCCGGTCCTCGATTAGTTTTTCCTCGTCTTTTCCGAGTTTGTTTAGGAGTTCCTCTAGCTCAGCGATTTCTCGGTCGCTTTCGGGTTGTTCGCCAAGGCTTACTCCAAACAGTTTCGCCCATTTCACCGCCTCTTCCTGGCTGATGTTCATGGCTTTGGCTACATCATCGGCTGAGACCGCCTTGGATGAGGACAAAAGCTTTGCTAGCTTTGACATGTCTCTTCCCTTGTCAGAGTTTCTGTCGTTTTCGTCGGCCATGTTTTTTCCTTCAGCTTCCGATCTTTAACGCTATCCCCAATGGGTCTTTTCTCAGCCCCAGAAAAACAAGTAGTTTGTTGAATATGTCTACTTCCGGTTGTACTTGATAGTTTACGCCGATTATTTTTCCGGCAAGCTTTTTAAAGCAGAGGCTTGCAGGGCTTCGTGGATGGCTTGTTACTACGGGGCTTTTTGCTGCCACTGATTGGGCGCAGTTTGCGTCTTCTGGTATGCCTGCGATTATTTTTTCCTCAAGTGTGTCTGCGACGAAGGGTACAGATAACTCGTAGTTTTCGTCTTTTATTCTGTTCAATACCACACCTAATATTGGGACTCCGAGTTCTTTGGTGAGTTTTATCGCTTTTAGTGTGGTGCTTATGGTTGGGAAATCGAGGCTTGAGACTATTAATACTTCGTCTGCTGCCTCGATTGCGCCTACCAGTTCCATGTCCAGGCCTGGTGCGGAGTCTATTAGTATTATGTCGTGGTCGGATCTGAGGTCCTCTATTACTTCTCTGAGTCTGGTTGGATCGACTCTTTCGTTGTGTAGGCTTGCGGGTATTACGTCCATTCCGCTGTCGTGTAGGTGGATGGCGTTTGATATGGGCTCGTCGCCCTTTAATACGTCGTGGAGGGTTACTTTGGAGTTAATTAGTCCCAGGTGTAGTCCCAGGTTTGGGGCTGTAAGGTTTGAATCTAATACAAGTACATTTTTTTGGAATACCGTCGAAAGGGCCACCCCCAGGTTTGCTACGGTGGTTGTTTTTCCAACTCCTCCTTTAACTGAGATGACGCTGATAATCCTCGCTCCTTTGTGTTTTTTTTCTTTCGTCATTCTTTTTGTTACGCTCTTACACATCCAATTTGCTTAGATCCTTGTTTATGTCAACAAGTATCTGTCTTAGATCGCTCTTCCTGCTTTCAAGGACGAATTCCAGCTCTCTTTCAAGTTCTTCGTCTATGGGTTCTTTGTTGACTTCTTCTTTTAGGGCTAAAAGCTCCATTTGTGTTATTTGGCGCTTCTTGGCTTGTTTTCTTACTGTATATATTTTGAGGGCGATGAGGACGATTGCAACTGTCAATAATAACATTAGGGGGGTGGAGAGGGGAAGGATGGATTGGACTCGGATTTGGGGTGTATCAGCCTGGGAGGATGTATTTGTTGTAAAGAAGGTCAGTAGAAGCCCAGCTATCACTAATCCAACCACCCAAGGTCTTTTTCCCATTTTATATTTCTGTGATGCGAAAAGTACGTTATAATACATTAGCTTCTCTTAAAAAAAGCTCTCATAAATATTAACCTACCATTAAAAAAAACCCCAACGACAATGAAAGGCATAGACGAGCTTCGTAGCCGGATTGATGAGATAGATCGAAACATCATATCTCTCTTAGAGGAGCGTATGAATCTTGTGGGTAAGATTGGAGGTGAAAAGAAGGAAAGCGGTTTGGGGGTCTATGATCCAAAAAGAGAAAGGGGTGTGATTGAAAAACTTGCAGAATCTTCTTTTCTTGATAAGAGATTTATTGAGAGGTTATATTCTTCGATTTTTTCTTTTAGCCGACAATTACAGGAGAGAGGAAAAAAGAGCCCCGTCATTGGATCTGAGGGTTTAATCGATAATCCAACGGTTGCGGTTTTGGGCCCCAGAAAAACATTTAGTTCTCTTGCAGCAGAGATTATTTTTGCCGGAAAAAAGGAAATCGTTTTTTTGAACTCTTTTGACGAAATCTTTGAAGCAGTTGAAAAAGGGGATGCAGACTATGGTGTTGCACCCATCGAGAATTCTCTTGAGGGAAGCATCAATAGGACTTTAGATCTCCTTTTGGAGAAGGATCTTTATATCGTAGCTGAAGATGTTTCTGATATACATCTGTGCCTTCTTTGCTCAAAGAACTCCGATTTGGAATCTATAAAATATGTGTCTTCGCACCCGCATGCAATAGCACAATGCGCTAGGTTCATAAAAACTGAGCTTTCAGATAAAACATCAAAAAGTTCAACTAGTACGGCTCAAGCAGCCTATGAGGCGTCTATTGATCCCTCGATAGCAGCTATTGGACCGATTGAGGCGGCAGAGGAGTATGGACTTAAAGTGCTTAAAGAGAATATTGAAGATGATCCGAGTAAGACCAGATTTATCGTTCTTTCAAAAAACAAGGGGGTTAACGGGAGTAAGACTTCTATTATTTTTGCCGTTGCCGACCGACCAGGCAGCCTATTCGGAACTTTACGGGAGTTTTCAGAAAAGAAGCTTAATTTGACAAAAATCGAAAGCAGGCCCTCAAGAAATCATCTTGGAGAATACATCTTTTTCGTTGATTTTGAGGGAAATCTTTCCAACCCAGTAATCGAGGAGGTCCTAAAATCCCTTAAGGATCATACGTCGTTTCTGAAGGTGCTTGGGAGCTACTGAGTATGGAGGCGAAAGACTGGATTCCGGTTTTATTGGTAGTTGGAATGTTTTTGTTTTCGGCTTATCTTTATGCTCAGCTTCCCAAAGAGGTCCCTGTTCACTGGAATGCCGAGGGCGTTGCAGACGGCTTTGGATCCAGGTTTACTGGTTTGTATCTGATTCCAATCATCTGCGCATTCATCTTGGGGCTGTTTCAGGTGCTCCCTAAGATTGGCGTCTTTAAGGAAAATATCGAGGGATTCTATGTTAGCTACGGGTTTGGCTTCAAGCTGGTATTGATTTTGTTTTTTTCTGGCATCTATGGGGCATCAGTCGCCCAGATGCTTGGCCACACCTTCAATATGAACTACTTTATAATCCCTGCTGTAAGCTTTTTATTCTACTATATCGGGGAGATTTTGCCCAACGTTAAAAGGAACTTCTTTATAGGAATTAGGACTCCCTGGACGCTCTCAAGCGATGTTGTATGGGAAAAAACCCATATCCTGGGGGGGAAGGTCTTTAAGGCAATATCTGTCCTTATATGGGCGACTCTACTATTCCCCGACTATTTTATTGTAATCTTTCTAGTTCCTGTCCTGGGGGGAACCTTAGCTCTGGTTTTGTACTCGCTCACGCTCGCAAGACAAGAAAAAAAAGAAAAAGAAGAAAACCTCTAAGGCACAAAGCTCATGCTTATGAGGTTCCAGCCGCTATATAGGTAGTCTGGAAGACACCATTCTCCGATTGGACACGTCGTTACCACGATCGTCGAAGTCGTGCTTGTCGTGGACGTCGTCGAGCCCACAACAGTTGTCGTAGTCGACGAAGTCGTCGTTGGCGGCGGAGGCAAGCTTTGCACACCATACACCGAGAAGCCCAGGGACACCGGAACCTTCCAGTCAATCTGGGTCTCGTTGCAGAGTGTCACATCCCCAGAGGAGCTGACATCCGAGCAGAGTATGCCTGTGTTGTCGCATTTCACCAAGCCAGCAGTACTGTTCTCGCAGTCTATAATGCCTTCACATGCTGCTCCGTCATCGCAGATGCTTATGTTGTCGTTCGGCAGGCAAATTCCAACGTATGTTGCGCCTAGGTTCTGCAGTAGCTGGTTCCACTTCTGGGTGTCTAGCCCCACTACAAACTCGGTGCTGTTGGATCCATTTGTCTCGTTTACGAACACTGCCCCAGTCATTGCGAACTGGAATCCACGATATATCTTGGCTCCGTAAATCCTCAGACACCAGGGTTCGGTGGAGGTTGGATTAGTCAACTCCAGAGTGCAGTTGCTCTTTGTTTCGTTGCTTGTCGCGTTTCCTGCGCTGATGTTGAAGTCCGGCAAACCATCCTGGTCACAGTCCATCGTAATGGATAGCCTTCCAAGAGGATCTGTGGGATTCGCCGTTGGAGGCTGATATGAGTAGCCCATCGTTATGTCTGGGTCAGCCAGCTTGGTTGTGAAGTTCAAGCATTTAGACGTAGCGCAGTTTGGCTCCCAGTCGGATTCGTTGTCGCAGGCTTCATCGCAGCTTCTTATCTTATAGAAGTACGTCGCGTTGCTTGTGAGGTTATCCAACTCAATATTGTGGAAATTATTGACTTGGTCCTCGCCTTCGGTTTCATTCGTGTAGTTTCCTGAACACCCATTTACAGTTCCGAAGAACCTCAACGTCCCATAAGTGGGCTCATTGGTCTTCCAGTTCACGATTGCCTTCTGCTTGAATTTGTCAACTGTGTTGTAAGTGGTTTCAGGATAAGATGTGTCTTCCTCGCAGTTGTAGCCGCCAGAGCACCACGGAGCGCCATAGCAGTCTGGGTCCTCGCAATCAACTAATCCGTCTCCGTCTTCGTCTACCTGCTGGGGAGTTTCAATGCAGTCTTCCCCCTTGAAGTAGTCCCCGTCGAAACCTGACCCACATGCAGTTGGGTTGGCAAAGCAGTCGGGGGGATTGAAGTCTGCCGCTCCCGGAGTGTAGTAGACACATGTGTCTGTCACATCTACGGGATTTGCGTCGTCTCCTGATTCATTAGCTGTTGCAACACATATCCTCATGTCGTCTTGGAGGTTGGCTAGGTCGCCTTTGTCGATTGCAAGATATACTCCGTTGAACTGACAGGTTTCGTCCTTCTTTCCGGAGAGAGTCGCGCTTTTGTAGGTGAAATTCCCTGTTGCATTATTACATCGCTTCACCCAACGCTCCTCGTTTGTTGTGCCGTTTAGGGTCTGATTAACAAGGTAGGCCAACTCATATTCAAATCCAGCCCAGAGACCGTCCTTGCTGTCGCATCCAGTGGACTGGTTTTTGTCTGTGTCCAGGTAGAAATAATACTTACCTGTCCTATTCTCGCAGTCGTCGTTTACATAATTACAAAGCACCAGATCTCGGGTCCCCTCGTGTGGTGGCCAATCGACTACGTGGGCTACGAGTCCAAGAATGTTATCTGTCTCCCTTACACCTATGTCACAGATGTTTATCCAGTCCTGCGCCGGGTCAAGGTCGTCTGCTTGACCATTGCAGGGAGCATCGGGTGGACCCAAGGGTGTCGGAGGCCCTTCTTCCATTCCTGCAAAAAACTGGTCATTGAAGCATGGATCACAAAGCCAGTCGCCGTTGAATATTTGATGCCAGCAGCACCCTGTGGTCTCGTTCATCGAGGTTCCGTTCTCACACGTTGTCTGGTTTCCGCCGTTTCTTTCGTCCCACTGCGGGCAGTCGCTACCCATCCCCCCTGTTCCTCCTGGACCTCCTCCAAAGCCGAAGCCGCAGAAGGGGTCCATGCCGCAGTCGGGGTCGGCGCAGTCCCAGAGTCCGTCGTTGTCTTCGTCGCCTGGGATAAAGCAGACTTCAACGTCCATTCCCGCAGGCTTACACACCCAGTACTGCTCGTCCCATTCGCAGCTTTCTGCATCGATCAGTTTTTCAATGCACTCGGTTCCGTTCCACTCGCAGTCGGTAGGCTGAGTGTCGCATTCGGTTTCGTTAGTCAAAGACGAGCAATTGTAAGCCAGGATACCCAAGTTCATCTGGGCGATAGTCGCCTGAATCAACTGGTTCGGAGTACCTATTGTGACGCATGACTCGTTGTCCCAGCACATGAAGCAGTCAGAATCGCATGTTGGTGTATTGTTCGTGGCGCACCATCCAGGGCCCCATCCCATAGGGTCGTTTATCCACTTGCATCCAGCAGAGCTTCCGTTGCACTGTGAGGGTTCAAAGCAGTCGTAGCATTTGCTGTTGCAATCCCCTCCGAAGTTAAACATAGTCCAGTCTTCCATGCAGAATCCACTTACGTTTTCCCAGTTGCACATGGGATTGCCTTCACATCTCGACTCGTTATCGCAGTTCTTGCAGAGGTATTCGCAGGGAATATCGCTCATGTCTGGAATGCAATGCAATGTTACAGAATCCCACATACAACCTGCGTTGCTTTCACAGGTGTCCCTGCTTGTGAAGTCGAAATTAAAGCATCCGGCTCCAGGCCCTGCTGCTCCCCCTCCAAAGTCGGGACGGCAGACATACGCACCTGCTGTACCATTCTGGTTCCACATCCATGGATCCCACTCCCAGCCACAGTTCTGGTCAAATGCGGGAGCCCACGGCCCCATGTAGGGGAGAGTGTGTGTCAGGTTCTCACAATCAAATTGCGTCGCACAGGCCTCACACATTACAGGCGGGCAGGGGGGACGGCATTCCTGCATCATGAAGTCCCAGAAACATCCGTTGGAATCGGCAAAGCAATCTTGTTCGGTTGTCTGGTTCGTACAGGTACTGTTTGGATCAAAGCATATCATTGGGTCGGTGTTCTCGCATAAAGGCGAAAACCTTGAGTCCTGGCAGTTGTATTGTTGCATCCAGGAATCCCAGGTCCAAGCGCATCCTCCGCCCTCGCCCAGGCTTGTGATCGAACCTGTGGCGTTGCTGTTGTTGCAGTCTATTTCATCCCAGCAGCTCCAGCAGTCGTTTGAACACGTCCAAGAATTGCCGGATGACCCCCAGACACACTGTGCCGGTCCATAGTCCCAGCTGCAGTCCCAGTTATCCCAACACATCCAATCCACGTTGCACTGTGAACAGTTTTCTCTGCACAACTCTCTTATTGTGTTCTTAAAGCAGTATTCGTTTGGATCGCTTGGATAAGGATCCCAGTAGGGGCCGTGCCATTCACATCCCGTAAAAGCATTCCAACAGGCATCCTGGGGATTCTGGGTCGTCGTGTTCTCGTTGCAGACACAGCCATAGTTGCACGCATAAGTACTTGTGGAATCAGATGCATAGGTACACTTTCGGCGATCATTTGGTGCGCTGTCGTTCCATTCACAGCTGGCCGAGCTTGCCTCACAGCCTGTTTGGTTAAAGCATGACCTGCAATCCTCAGCGCAGGTTGTCTTTCTGCAGGTATTGTTTTCATAACTCCAAGCACAACTCCAGTTCTTCTCCAAATTTTTGTAGACATCGCTTTGAGCGCATGTTCTATCCCCGCCGCAGTAGGAACACTTTATGTCGCATAGTGATGAAGAGCAAGTCCAAGTATTGTAGTCAAATGTACAACCCGCAGGACTTCCATAGCAGCTGAAGTCGTCCCAGCAGTTGAAGCAGTTGTCGTCGCAGGGGTTTCCTCCATCGCCTGTACCGTTCCAGTAACAAAATCCATACTGGAAGTCCCAGCCACATATTCCAGGCCCCAAAGGCGAGTTCGCACAGCTACTTGGATCATAGCAGAATCCGCAGTCTACGTCACAGGTCGGTCCGGTGCCTCCGCCATCCATGTAAACGCACTGGAATCCAGTCCACATACAGTCTCCTTGACCCATTGACTCACATGAGTATTGGTCGTGGAATCCGTCGCAGTTGACGCCGCCTTGGAAGGCGACTTCGGACTGCTGGGCGCAGAAAGCCCCATTGGGGCCGTATTCGTCGTAGAAACATTTCTCTACTCCGTTGCAGAGGTTTACTCCGGACTGGTTACTTATGTTGATGGTCTGACAGGGCATCTTTGCTAAGCAATCTCCCATCATGTTGTCCTGGAAGCAGCCAGCCGTCTGGTTGCAGATTGTTCCGTTTGTGATGTTAAAGCAGAATTCCTTGCATCTGCCCATGGCAGAAATCCAGGCACACGACGGATTAGTATCGCAGGCGGTCTGATTTAAGTAGCCTGCACAGATTGGGGGGACAATACACTGTCCCATCCAGCTGTCCCAGTCGCAATTGGGATCCTCCTCACAGACCCACTGGTCGGGGTTGAATCCGCAGTTGTGGAATGGCACACATCCCGTATCGTTTTCCCCGAATGTCTCCCAAGAGCATCCAGTGGCTCCGTTGCAGGCTGATTGGTTGTCGTATACTTCGCATTGATCCATGCAATCTGAGCCGTTCCAATCGCATCCCATTACATGGTGGCAGGTATCCATGTCGCTGATGACCTCGCAAGGCATCATAGTATCGCATCCCTCTTCAGCCCCTAAGTAGATGCATCCAGGAATGGATTCGCATTGGGTTTGATTTAAGGTTTCGTTCCGGCAGGGGCTGTCTTCGAAGCCGCCGCCGCCCTGGTAACACATGGAATTCCAACCATCCCAGTAACAGTCTCCGGCTCCGTTACAATCACCATCGGTGTAACACATATGACACAAACCGGGTCCACAAGTCATTCCTTCCTCAATACAGTATTGGCCGTTTTCCTCCCACATGCACCAAGATTGCGTCAGACATTCGGTCTGGGTTGGATACGCATAGCATCCCCCCATTCCCCAAATATAGGTGCAGTTGCCTGCTGAATCCATACCCCAGTCCCACGAACAGTAGGAACCTAATGCTTCACATTGGGAAAGGGTGCCAGCCCTACATTTGAATACGCAAAATTGACCTGTGGTTAGGTTACTGTGATTCCAGTAGCACTGTTCCATGTAGTTGCACTCTGTTTGGTTCGCCTTGCTACTACACTCAGCCCACATGTCTCCGCCGCCTCCCCAAGGTCTGCACTCACTCTTTGGGAAGTCCCATTCGCAGTTGGGGTTGTCGTTGCAATCCCATTGAGTAAGGGGGGCGCAGTCTACGGCTTCATAGGGTTCATAACAAAATGAATCATCGTCGACCCAAGTGCAATCCATCCAGGTTCTGCTCTCGTTTTCGCAGCTTTCATTATCTTGACAGGCGTGACAGCGTGAATCACAAATATCCCATTCATTGGAATTGCAGGAATGCCATTGTTGATCCCACCAGCAGCCTTGGTCGTTGTTTCCCGTGCTGTTTTCACAGTCGGTTTGGTCCCAGCAGTCGTAGCAGTTAGTAGTGCAATCAGGTACCCAGGTTTCATAGCAGTTTTCCCAGACATCATCCCATTCACAGCTTCTTGAACTTGCTGAGCAGGTTTCGTTTGTGAAGCAGTTCCAGCAGTCATCATCGCAAGATCTCGTACACTCATAAAATCCAGGATTCCAAGGCGGCTCAATCCATTGACAGTCCTGTCCTGAGCTGTTGCAGTCGTCTTCCTCCCAACAGTCTCCACAGAAGCTGAAGCAGTTTCCTCCGCCGTCGTATTCGCAGTGGCCTCCCTGGGGGTCATCCATCCATCTGCAGGCTTGCTGGCTGTTATTGCACTCTGATACATTGCTGCATCCCCAACAGTCCACGTTGCAGTTTCCGCCGAAGGCGAAATTGCAGTAGCCGTAGTCGGTGCCGTTGAAATTTGTGGTTTCCCACGCACAATTACTGTTTGTCGCGCATTCTCCGCTGGTTTCACAGGCCGGGCATTCCCAGCTGCAGTCTGCTCCGGGCATCTTCCAAAAGCAGCCCCAAGAACCATAGGCGCATGCTGTTAATGAATCGTTTGTCGGACTTCTTGGTGATGAGAGTCCAAGACACTGTACGATGTCGGTACATCTGTCGCAGTTTGTACCGCAGGTTGTGCCGGCGAATTCACAGTGGCCCATTCCATCGCCTTCATCCCACCAGGTACAGTTAGCTTCGCTTGCATTGCAGGCTTCTTCGCCTTCCCAGCAAGCAAAACAGAAATTTGAGCAGTTGACGCCTTCAGGGGGGCCATGGTCATCCTTGCAAACGGCGCCGTCCCACATGCAATCGTAGATGGTACAGTTGTACCCATCAGTGATCATCATACAATCAGCTATACATTCTCCCCCGTCGAATGTTTCCCACATACAGTTATCTGTCGCCATGCACTCGGTGTCGTTATCGATAATCCCACACGACCACGGATAGTTTACCACACATTCCCCGTCCTCTGGATTTGGGCCGAATTGATCCCACGTACAATTCTCCAAGGAATAGGCATCACATGATGTTTCGTTTGTGATAAGCATACAGCTTGAGTTCTCGAAACACTCTAGGCCCTCGCCTATATCCATCCATGCACAGTTTGTAGGTGGATAGGCGGTGCTTGCTTCGCATGCTGTCTGGTTATCGCAGTCAAAGCAGACGGTGTTACAAAGTTGCGCTTCAGCAGTCGTCGCCAGTCCAATCAAAACGGCGCAAAGGACAAAGAAGGTTGTTAAGATCCGTGCGTGGGTTTTCGGGTATGTCATTTTTTGTTGTATGTGGGGGTTGAAAATTATGCAAAACTAATTATCTAAACAGCTTAATAAATTGGTATCCATAAGGAAAGTTCCAACTAGTAACTAGTCCAAAGAAAGCTGCTTTTTAATATTCAGAAAATCGTGTTCGTAGACGTGGGCAGAGATAGAGAGAGTCGTGAGCGAACCAGGCTCGATGCCGGTCTCTTTTGCGACGAAACGATTTAGGTTCGAAAGCCCATACGCATTCGCTGGCCAGGCCCCGTACATGTCATTCGATCGGAATGTGCAGGTCAGGTTCAGCTTCTCGTTTCTTATCTTGAAGTCGGCAAGTATCAAACAGGGAACTTCTGTGTTGTCGAAATCGATGGGGGGAATCCAGGTTGCAGCTGTTGCCCTTCTAGTATTCGGATTCTTCTTCAACCTTTTGATTATTTCTGCTATTTGGTCTATTGGCTCACCTAGAATTTCTGCACCCCATCCGCGAAGGCGTTCGCCGTAGGTGTACTCGAAACCAGACTTATCAGAATTTAAAAGCTGTTTAGCGTATTCTTCGAGTTCCTTTTTTCCCATCGGAAAACCTTCAATCTCTTCGTTGTTGGGCTCGCGCACAGACACCATCAGATTGAATATTTCCTTAGTTAAGCCTCTCTCGCTTTTCAACTCTTCCCCCTGATACCAGACGACGTTGAGAATGCGATTCCAAGCCTCAGTGATGGATTTGGCGCGGATGTACATCTTTCGCAATTATTTAGGGAAAGTGTATAATAATCCGCTCGATTATTGAAGAAAAAAATGTTCATCTCCCACCCACTTATCAAAAAGGATTCTGTTAATCTTCGAAGCTATCAGGAGGCGGTCGTTTCTCGGGCGATCGATGCGAATACTTTGGTGGTTTTACCGACCGGACTTGGAAAGACAATCGTCGCCTTGATGGTCGCTGCCCATAGGTTGAACAAATATCCGAAAAGCAAGATTCTTTTCCTTGCCCCCACTCGTCCTCTCGTCGTGCAACACCAAAAAAGCTTTAAGAAATTTCTTCTAATCGAAGACCAAATCGTTTTGACTGGAAGAGACAAGCCAACTGATCGGAATAAACTTTTCAAAGACAATCAATGTATTTTTGCAACACCTCAGACAATTGAAAACGACATATATCGAGGCCTAGACTTGAATGATGTTTCTCTTGTAGTCTTTGATGAAGCACATAGAGCGACGGGAGATTACAGCTACGTCGGGATAGCAGAAGAGTATAAGAAAAAAGCTAAAAATCCATTAGTGCTCGCATTAACAGCGTCGCCTTCTTCCAAAGAAGAAACAATCACTGAAATTTGCGCGAACCTTGGAATCACAAGAGTAGAAGCGAAAACTGACAAAGACCGAGACGTCAAACCGTACGTCCAGGATACGAAGGTGCGTTGGGTGAGAGTTGAGCTGCCAGCTGAATTTAAAAAAGTCAAGGTGCTCCTCGAAGACGTCATCAAAACTGAACTAAAACAGCTGAAAATCCAGGGACACGTGGATTCGATTTCTCTTTCGAAGCTCAACAAAAGAAAGCTTCTTGGACTACAAACAAATATCAGAGCGGAGATCACTCAGGGGAAAGACAGCTATCTCGCCGCCTCACTTGTGGCGGGTGTTATCAAGCTGAACCACGCATTGGAGCTTCTTGAGACCCAGGGGATCAGCGCATTAAACGAGTACTTCAAGCGGATGGGAAAACAAAAGACGAAGGTCGTCGGAAGGCTTTGGTCGGACGACAGGATGCGCCGGATCCTAAAGCTCGTCGCAGATCTTAACGTCCTCGGGCTCGACCACCCGAAACTGGATCATCTGGTCAAGATCGTGAAACCGTATCGAGGAAAAAAGGTTTTGATCTTCACGCAATACCGCGACAGCGTAAATAAGATAATCGACAGACTAAACGAGGCCGACCTCCTCGTCCATGAGTTCATAGGCCAAAGTGCTAGAGGATCAAAGAAGGGCATGACCCAAAAAAAGCAGATCCAGATATTGGATAAGTTCCGCGCCGGAGACTTCACCGCACTAGTTGCGACCTCGGTCGCAGAAGAAGGCCTTGACATCCCGGCTGTAGACCTTGTTATCTTTTATGAACCCATTCCAAGTGAGATTAGGACAATCCAGCGCAGGGGAAGGACGGGAAGGCAGGAGTCAGGTGAAGTTGTTGTCTTGATGGCTAAGGGAACCAGAGACGAAGGATACTACTGGTCCAGTGTTCACAAGGAGGCAAAGATGGGGAAGCTTGTTTCAGAAATGAAATCCGATTTCGACACAAACCGGGGACAAAAGAAGCTAGGAGATTATGGAGTCGTTGAGGATTCAAAACCAGAAGTCAAGGTAATAGTCGATGTGCGTGAACGAAACACAACGATCCTAAAAACCCTAAAGAACCTTTGTAATATTGATCTAAAACAACTTCCAGTGGGGGACTTTATTTTATCTGATCGAGTTGGTGTCGAGCGAAAGACGATAACAGATTTTCTGAGCTCGTTGATTGATAAAAGATTAATGACTCAGGCATTGGAGCTTAGAAGAACATATGAGATTCCGCTGATGATCTTGGAGGGACGAGACGATATCTACACCCAAAGAGGAATACACGCCAACGCAATAAGGGGTGCGCTTTCTTCATTGGCAGTAGACCTTGGAATACACATCATCCCCTCAAAAGACGAAGAAGACACTGCAAACATCGTCTTTCAGATAGCGAAACGGGAACAGCTCGAAGAAGAAAGGTTGGTGGCGGTTAGAGGGGAGAGAACTCCACTATCGCTATCCGATAGACAGCTCTTTTTGGTGGAAGGACTGCCCAACGTTTCGGCCGTACTTGCCCGAAGGATGCTCGAACAATTCGGAACAGTAGAGAGGATAATGAAGGCGTCCGAAAAGGAACTCCAAGATGTCGAAGGAATAGGGAAGGGAAAAGCTGAAGAGATAAGGAAAGTGCTGAAGCACAAGTACAGGAGAAGTTGAGTTTCTTTAACTAAATTTTATCTCTGGTTTTTCGTCGACTCCGACCTTGAACCTTAAGTGCGCTCTCTTCCGGTTATCTGGGATGAGTCTTTTGTCAATTTCTGTTATTCCCATCGCTTCAAGGAGGAATTCTAGGGAATCAAGGTTACCGCTAGTTATCCTATCTAGATTCTTACCGCCGGTTATGACTGCTTTGAAGTTGTCGGGCTCTCTTCCCATGACAGTCCTCAGATCCTTGAAGACTTGGGGAAGACATTGTTCTATATAGTCCTGGGCGCTGATGGTACCGCAATGGAATCCAAAGGCTATTGCGATCTTTCTTTTGGGGTCATAGACGACCCCCAGAAAGCAGTCTGTCCCAAAAGTCTCTATCTCATGACCTTGTCCTGCGATGACTGCATCATACATTCCAAGTTCAGTATGCGATCCCCCAGGTTTAGATGATCTTTTGGGTTTTAGAATCTCTGTCCTGCTCCAACTAGATT
>JBDREA010000028.1:0-2415 GCA_043820265.1 Candidatus Altarchaeota archaeon
ATACGATTATCACTGGTACAGCAAAATTGAGGAATATGACACTGTACTTAGGAAGTTACTGGAAAATAAGAGTGACGATTTCCAACAGAGAATATATCACATAAACAAGAAAACTAGCCTGAATTTTCACTGCATTAAATAAACTAAGAATTGGGCTCGATTTGCTATTTCGAGGCACACCGCGGAATTGCCGTTGAGCAAGCCGTGGATTATCGAAGCGTGATGCGCACGGTTTTGTTCTGGAGCCAAGGGAGCTTGAAAGGGCTGTTCACGAAACCGGAATGGATCAGAATTGGATTGTTGGCTCTTTTGCCTAAACGCACTTCGATTTCTTCCGGTGAGATGAAGATGTTCGCCGGAGTATCAATGAATTTCCTGAAAAGGACTTGTGCACCACAATGTTCATAACCCCTAAGATGTTGCGCGAAGATGTGATAGGTCGCTTGTCCAACCATCGTGAGCAGGACGTCAAGGTCTATTCGGATGGCCACTGACGATGACAAAGCAGTTGTGTGAAAGAAGTCTACGGAGTTGGCGATCGCATTTTCGATCAACATTCGTAGCGCATAACGCGTAATCAAGTCCGAACAAGACGTTTTCTTGTCATTAGTGATGATGACCGTTGGAAGGTCATGGCCCAGGTCCTTTACAAATATCTGTCTCAGGCTTCCGGTGTAGCCTGTAATGTTCGTCTGCCGATCAATGACTTTTGGCGTTCTGTATTTTCTTTCAACATTCTTTAGCTCGATTTTTCTCCAAGCAGAGCGCGGGGCATTGGAAACTTCCTTGAGCACATTCGGGGTCCTTCGTCGCAAGGTCACAAAAGTGATATTCATTTTGTTGAGTTTCGAAAGGTTTGTGTAGGTCGTCAGTTTTGAGTCAAAAACCAAGTGAGGAGGTTTTTTTCCGGATTGTTTTTTCCAAAAATCTATGAATCGAAAAATCTCATCCGCTTCTTCCCCTTTACGCAGATCCGCATTGCTGTAGCAGAAAATCTTCGACTTGGCATCTTGTGCAAAAAACACCAGTATTGCCTTCTGACGACGAGACCGCATGGAGACATAGTGCTTTTCGACAACGTCTTCTTCGCCAAAATAGGGAAGTGATTGAAAATCGAGATTAAAGGATTCTCCGCTGATGGCAGCCGTTTTTCTTAACCTCTTTACCCACGCCTGCATGAATTGCAGATTGTCCCGATGTGTGATTCTTTCCGAATACTCTGAGATGTATGCTGTTTTGGGTAGGACCCCAAGGCCAACCGCCAAGGCTGCCCCCTCGTCAAAAACCAAATCCATTACATGACTCTTTCTTTCTTTTCCTATGAGTTTTAACACAAGGGACGAAAGAAACGCATTTTCAATCGGTATCATCTTTGATCCATACCAATTCAGCTTCTTGGGGATTTGATGTATCTTCATGTCCGCCAGAATCTTCATAAGCAAAAATACCCCGCCGAACCGTGTTTCAATGGTTCGCGAGTCGAAGGCGAGTTGCCGGACATCAGCATATTTTGCCCTTTCCGGCCTGGGCCGATCGGGCCGCTCTTCGTCCTTTCGCCGGGGCAGTTTGGCGAACCCCTGCTCCTGGAGAATCTTCCAGATATAGGCTGAACTCAGTTCCTTGCCTTCCTCCTTCAGGGCCAGCTGAATATCCACAATGGAGTAATTTTTCTTTCGAAGAGCCGTAATCCGCTCTCGTGCGCCTTCCCGTTTTAGGCCGTACTTGGGACCCCGTTTCGTTTCGATAAAGAATTTCCTTTCAGGATCGTTTCTAAATTGATGACAAAGCACGTGGAAAGCGCCCGGCGTATAGCCGAAGCGTGCAGCGACATCTTTTGCAGGGGATTCCTCAACGAAATAGGCTCTGAGCGCCTCATATTGTCGTTGTTTTGGCAGGTGGGGTTCCAAGAAGAAGCCGCCCTCTTCACTTAGTGTTTTACTAGAACCAGTTACACCATGTGTATTTCTTTTAATCGCCATATAATGCCCTTTCTAAGCTTTATATGGCTTATATAGTAGATATATGAATAACTGTCAAGAACACTCTTCTTTTTTAGTTCTACTATTTAGCTAAGTCTCTAAAAAGGGGAAGCGGTTGGAGGATTCCTACTTTCGACGGAAATACGCTGGAAAACGAGGTTTTCGGGTGGGGGGCACTCAGATCCATGCGGATCCGGACCACAAATTCTTAGGAAATCATGTGCGGTGAAAATTCAGGCTAGAACAATATCAGCCGGTCTGTTCCCATCAAAATCTTTTCCGCCCCACCATATATATACTGCACCCCGAAAATCCTTGGCAAAGCGTGAACAAAGAAGAAGCTCATCAAACCCGTCATTGTTTATATCACAAAATTGACTTCCAGTACCCCTCTCTTCACGAAAAGCTTCTCCTCTAAAATAGAAATCACAAACCG
>JBDREA010000029.1:0-6688 GCA_043820265.1 Candidatus Altarchaeota archaeon
ACATGCCAACCCATGTCAGAAACCGAACGACCCCTATTAATCTCCGACACACTAGCATGCCAAAAATAGATGACCAAATACAAATTCAACATAAACAAAGCAGACGCAAAAATCAAATCCCAAGTAAACAACTGACCACGACGACGGCGGGACATAATTTTCATCGAATAGCTACCTCAACTGGAAATGAAGGCGGTTTGGAGCTTAATAAAAATGTTGATTTCTGGGTGTAAAAAGACTATGTTGTGAAGAACCACCGATTTATACCCACTTCGCTCGTTCAAACCAGTGGGAAGCTAAGAATAATTGTGTTTTTCGGGTGGTTCTTACACCCAGAGTCGGCTTCGCCGACTCTGGGTCCAGAAACACTTCGTGATTCTAGGACGCACATCCCACTGCCATATTGACCAGTGGAATGTAGCGTTTCAAGGATAAGTGATGCAGACGGGGTAGCCATATGCAAATGGGCCGTTCCACTTAGTTTGATTTAGTCGGATTCTTTCATTGTCTGCATTTAACCAGTACCAAGGAGTATTTTCTGTCCAAGATATGGGATTAGGGTAAATGCATACATAAGCAGGTGAGGCAAAAGTGAAGACAACTCCCTCACATTCTCCTTCAACTGCAGCACCGTTCGCCCAATCACAAACATTTACATCTGTTGCACCAGCAAACCAGCATCCTGGTTCTGGAAAGCCATCAGGATCGACAAGGGTAAGTATATCACTTATTGGTGTTTTTCCATAGTATCCAACATCATATCCACCAGGGACTCCCGTCAAATCTGTTCTAATATCAAAATGGATCTTTTGTGTCGCAGGATTGGTGCTGCTATCTAACGCCTTAAATACTAAACTGAGGTTTCCGGTTTGAGTGTCCTCATAGAGGTATGTGTATACGTTATTCCTTGGAGATAATCCTGCCGGGTCTTGTAAGCAATTATCTGGAGGATCGCTTTTGTAGGGTGTTTTATCTCCTCTAAAAGGTAGGATTCTCCACTTATTGTTTTCCTGTTCTAGCTCATATGGGTAGCCCATACTGATCTTCCCTAAGCGATTCGTCACCTCTAGCTCGAAGGTCTTGTTTTTTAGGATCTGCATGCACGTCTCCTCTGGTGTCTCGTTGCATTTGTAGCGACATTCCTCGATGGCGCAGGATACGCCCGTCGTATAAAGGGGTGCGCTCCAGGTCATGGGGCCGGCTTCAACATACACCGAGGAGTCGTTTGGGAAAAACCTGACCCGATATTCGTCTTCGCTGTAGATCTTAGAAGGCAAAACAAGTTTTTGGCTAAAGCCGTCTCCGACAGATACTACCTCATTGATCGCGGAAGCTATCTGGTCTGTGACCGCGTCCCCTGAGATGTCGAGTTTCAGGTCATGGGCCTGGCGCATCTTCTGGTTTACGACATAACCCATAATTACAAACAACAGCAAGATAATTGAGGTCACAATCATGAATTCGATGCTGACCTGCCCCCGCCATCTCATCTTAAACCAGAGTAATGTTTACCGCATCCAGGGGATTTCCCGGATCATCGAGTGATTCGACATTCAATAGATAATAGCCTTGGTTGGTCTTCATGCAGCTTTGGTCGTTGGGGCAAACTTCGGCCGTGATGTTTCCCTTCGTAATCGCATAAACATCGGTGTAGGCCATACCCACCGAAACCCTGAAAGAAATCGTCTGATTGTCTATTTCAACGTTTTCAATGTTTGGGGGAACATACACGTTCACCTGCGTTTTTGACGGATGGCCGTGCACATATATGAAGTCTGCCGCCTCCTTGATTTGAGTCACCCCCCTTGATGCCGCGTCAACCCCGATCTGAGTAGTTGAATTATTAAGAAGACCAGAAGACACATATAAGATTGCGCTAAATACTGCAAGAGATAACGCCAGCATGATCATGTATTCAAGCGAGGCCTGACCACTGTTGTTTTTTTTGTTTTTCATCTGAATTAATATACTCATGAGGCTTATAATCCTTTGCATTAATATTTTTGTTATACACGATATTTAAAACCCTAAATCCCTTTTTTTAAGAAAAATATGAAGTACGAGACATTATCGACCCACCATGTGGACTACGGACGAAACAAGTTCCTTGAGCTGACGATAAAAAAGATTGTTCCAGACAACTCTAAGTTCGTTAATATTGCTAAGGGGTATTACACTCCATCAGGCGACAGACGCTATCAGAGGGGGATCGGTTTCCCCTTCGAAGAAGAGTTGATTTCTCAGCTTATCGACAAACTGGATGAAATTAAAAAAGAATCTGAAGACGAAGATTAACCATTTTCTTTCCTCTTACTTTTTTGCTTTTCCTTCGTCTTCTTTGAGGGTGTTCTCCAATTCTGTTCGTTTTGCTCTGAGCTCGTTTTTTTCCTTTGATATGTTTTGGATTTCGGCTTTGAACTCTTTTTCTTTTTCTGCGACGTCATTTAATCTGCGCGTCTCCTCTTCTTCCCGCTTTCTGATCCCCTCTTCCTTAGAATCCAGATCGATAATCTTTTTTTCGTCTTCCAGGTAGGCAGACTCAACCTCTTGGGTTCGTTCTGTGAAGTCCTTGGATTTTTTGATTTCCGTGTCCATTTCGTTTTGGAGCCTGGCCTGTTCCTTGCTTAACGCTCCGGTCTCCTTTTCTTGCTCTTGGCTTGCACTGTTTACTTCATTTAGTCTTTTTTGGAGTTCAAGTTGCTGTTTTTCAAGTTGTTCTCGTTTGATCTTGGCCTCGTGTCTGACCCGCTCAAGAATTCCGAGCTGTTGCTCGTCGGCTGACTGGTTTTCTCTTATCTCATTGATTTTTTCCGACAATTCTTTGTTTGATTGCCTCAGTGACTGCTCTTCTGCGATGAATTCTTCCACTTGTCTCTCAGATGATTCAATAATGACTTGGACCTTAGCTACTGCCTTCTCTAATGCTGTCTGCCCAAACGACAGGGTCTCTTCATCAATAAGATCCAATGCCTTTTGTATTTCTGGACTTGCGATCCTATGTTTATGCAGTTTTTCGTGTTCTTCCTTAAGGTTGGTTAGTTTCTCTTTTAGTCCATTGATTTTTTCAGATATGTTCTTCTTCTTTTGATCTACTCTTTGATACCTGGAAGTGACTCCCTTTAACTGAATGTCTGAGTTGGCCTTTTTCTGGGTAAGGTTTTCAAATTGCTCCTTTAAAGAATTAATCTCTTCTTGGACTGCGATTATATCTGGGTCTAAGGCGTTGATTTTACCAGCCAATTCATCGATCTCTGCGATGTTGTGGTTCAGATCTGACTCAATAGCTCCCTGCTGTCTTGCTACTTCATTTAATTTGTTTTCTAGTTCGCTTTTCTTTTTTAGAGTTTGTGCTAGCTGGTCTCTTATTTTTTCTTCCGCTGAAATGTAGCCTTGCTTGTTTTTTGTGAGCTGATCTCGTTTTTGAATTATGCTGGACAGGTCTGTTTTGAATCGGGCTTTTTCCGATTGAATTTGTTCTTTTTCTTTTCGTAGCTCTGAGAGTTTGGATTCTATCTCTTGTGTGAGAGACTGGAATTTATTTATCTTTTTTTGGATTTCCTCCTTCCTGATATCGTCTTCTTCTATTCGTTTTCTGATTTGGGTGATTTCTTCTCGTTCACGGCGGATCTTTTCTGATAATTCCTTTTCAGCCCCTTGTTTTTTTCTCATGACCTCCTCTTTTTTCCGCGCTTCTTCTTCGGCTTTTTTATCTGTTTCGAATCTTTGGATAAATTCTTTTTCGCGCTTCTTAGATTCCTCCTCCAAACGCTTACGCTGCTCTTCCGCCTTCAAAGACAACTCCCGCTCTCTTCGCTTAAACTCTTCCTCGCGCTTTTGAAACTCTTCATCGCGCTTTCTGGCTTCTTCTTCCAAACGCCTACGCTCCTCTTCAGCCTGACCTCTACGCTCCTCTTCTCTCTTCTTAAACTCCTCCTCCAAACGACCCCTAGACTCCTCCTCAAACCGCTTCTGAGACTCCTCCGCCTGAGATCTCAACTCCTGCTGCCTAACCTCAAACTCCTCCTCCAACCTCTTCCTATCAGCCTCCCCCAACTCAGCCTCAAGCTTACGAGCAAACTCCTCCTCGCGCTTCTTAGATTCCTCCTCCAAACGCTTACGCTGCTCTTCCGCCTTCAAAGACAACTCCCGCTCTCTTTGTTGGAATTCTTCTTGGATCTTTTTTCGTTCCTCCTCTTGAATCCTTTGGCGCTCGGTTTCTATCTGTTTTTTCAGTTCTTCTTCTTTTTGCCGGAATTCTTCTTCGAGTTTCTGCTTTTCCTCGATTTTCTTTTTTTCTGTTTCTTCTTGTATTTTTTTCTGTTCTTCCTGTCTTTCTGCCTGATCGGATTTGAGTTCTGGCTTTTGTTCATGTACCTCTTCAGGGGAAGGTTCGGGCGGAGGAACGGGTTCAGGTGCAGTTATTTCAGGTGGGGGTTGTGAAAATTCAGGTGGTTGAGTTTCTCTTCCACGTTCAATATCAGGCTGTAGCGTCTGCATGGATGAAGGCACTGATTGTGCGGCAATGACTCTTGCCCTCCTTTCCTCGATCCCTCTTCGTTTCTCTTCCTCTGCCTTCCTTTTCTCTAGAATTTCTTTTAGTTTGTTTTCTCGCTGAGCTCTGAGTTCCCCCACCCTTTGGCTTTGTCGCTGCTGATCTTCCTTTCTTTCTTCAGATCCTCTGATTTCTTGTTCTGAGGAGGCAGGTGTTAGTGCTACTGGCCCAATAGAGGCCCCCCCGATTTTTTCTGGTGAGGTCCCAGTAACTGCATGTATTATTCCACCGTGCTTTTTTGCGGTAATCCTTTGGTGTACTAAATCCAAGAGTTTGTCGGCTTTTTTTTCTTCTTGGGTTTTTTCTGTTCTTGTATCTTTATCCCTTTCTGCTTCTTCTTCAGGGGTTTTTACTTCCTCTGTCTTTACTTCTTGGTCTATGTTTACGCCGGCTCTGAGTATGACTTCTCCGATCAATGTGTGTTCGAGCCTGATGATTTTATGAGAATCCAGAATCCGGGAAACAGCTAAAGCATTTTTTTTGTCTACCCCAAGGACCTCCATGACCTCCTCTATTGAGACCCTCTTTTTTTCCCTGACCAGGTCTACTACCTGCTTTACTCCAGAGTCCATTAGCTCGTCAGCCATTTTTTTTTAAGAATTCGGTAAGCTATAGTCAGTTGGATATGTTGGTATTAAAAAACCTGATTACATATCCAACTGGATATATCGAAAAACACATACGTATAGTCCGAGGACTAATATTTTTCGCCATAGTATATAGTATTAGAATAAATAGTATATGAGCAGGTTGGATAATTATGGATGAGCGTTGGCCGATTGAACCTGGAGAGTTTATTGTTTATGATCCCAAAAAAAGCGTTTGTGTCTGTACTTTAGAGGACGACTTGGATATGCCAACCGATGGTTTGGCTGGCTCTGGAAAGCTTAGAACCGAGAATCTCGGTGTCGAAAGGATTGTCGTAAACACGATTTCCAACCCCCATATCCGTTTCCTAGTTGTCTGTGGGCGGGAGATTAAGGGGCACCGTGCAGGTCAAAGCTTGATCGCCCTCTGGCGAAACGGGCTAGACGACAAGAAAAGGATAATTGGTGCGAAGGGAGCAATCCCTTACATCCAAAATCTTCCCCCAGAATTCGTTGGGAGATTCCAGATACAAGTCGAAGTAGTGGATTTAATAGATGAAAAAGATCCAGGAGTTTTTACTAGCATGCTTAGGGATTTGATTCAAAGAAAACCCAAACCCTTTGAAGGACCGGCTTTGGACTTTGGAGATTATTGGGGTGGAGTTTCAAAGTCGGATGTTGAATTAATAGAGTTAGGTGAGTCAGAGGTGTCTGTCGCTCCTGAATATGATTTAGTTTGGGATGTTGAAAAAGGAATTGTAAAAATCAAGTGATTGATATGATTGTTTCAAAAGATCATCCCAGATACAGGTCTTTGGCTGAGCGTGAAAGACTAGTTGACGGATTCGAGAGAGGATTTGTCGCTAAGGCAGGATTGATAGCTCACGGTCGCGGGGAGGCCTTTGATTATCTTCTGGGTGAAAAAACTATTCCTCAAGGCTTAGAGGCTGAAAGAGCATCTGTTGCCGCACTCCTATTGGCCGATCACCCTGTTATTTCTGTGAATGGAAATGTTGCTGCCCTCGTCCCGGCTGAAACAGTAGAACTCGCCGATGCCCTAGACGCCAGACTTGAGGTTAACCTTTTTTATTGGACAAATAAAAGAGAGATGAAGATTAAAGGTGTCCTTGAGGATGTGGGGGGAAGAGACATTTTGGGGGTGGGAAACAGACCATATCAGCACATTCCCGGCTTGGAAAGCGCCCGAGGTCGAGTGGATGAGGAGGGCATTTGGAAGGCTGATTGTGTTTTGGTGCCCCTTGAAGACGGCGATAGGACAGAGGCTCTTCTTGCAATGGGGAAAACGGTGGCGACAATAGATTTGAATCCATTGTCTAGGACTTCGCAGAAAGCGACTTTTTCGGTCGTCGACAATCTCACTAGGGCTTTTCCGAAGATGGTAGATCTGGCAAAGGAACTTTGTAAAAAGAATCCTGAGGAGCTAAAAAAAGTCGTCGATTCATTTGATAATAAGAAAAACCTAACTGATGTGATAAAAATCATGAGGGGGCAGATTTAGTCGATTTCAAATTGTTTAATTGCTTCTTCT
>JBDREA010000030.1:0-4732 GCA_043820265.1 Candidatus Altarchaeota archaeon
TACTAGGATCTGGACTTGTAAATCTTCTTATTTCTGGGTTGTAGTATCTTGCCCCATAGTACATCAGTCCCGTCTCCTTATCTGATTCTTGCCCCGTGTACGTGTATTTGCTGTCTCCTCCTTTCAGCATTGAGCCAAATGGATAGTACCTCATCCTTTCGTCTACTGTTCCTCCATTGTTTGTCACAAGGTTTGTTCCGGTCAAGTGGTCATTGTGGTAATAGAATGTGCTGTCTCCTTCTTTTCGGGCTGCCAGTTCCCCGTTGGCTTGGTAGTATGTGACGTTGTGTGTTTCGTCATTGTATAATTGCACTTCATAATCTCGACCCACATAGTAAGTAGAATTTACTAGGGCTCCTCCGGTGTACTCCTTCTTAATGGTCCTTCTACCTTCATGGTTGTACAAGTATCGACTTACAAGATCTCCTCCTGCTCCTCCTTCCCTGACCTCGTATAACTGGTTGGCATCATTATAGATGTACCAAAAGGTGCCATCAGTCTGCAAATTGCCGTTTGCCTCATACTCGTAGTCGTTACTATCCGCCATTCCGACTGTTGAATCGTTTAGGCTTAGTGTTCCGTTTACGTGTAAAATATGTTTATTTAAATATTTGAACGTATAATATGTGTACAAACTTATCGAGGTTTTCGAATTGGTGAGCATGACGTTGTCTGTACCTGTGGATTTGAAAAAGAAGATGGAGAAATTCCCCGAGATGAATTGGTCGGAGGTCGCCCGGCAGGCATTCGACCGTAAAATACAAGACCTTGAATTTCTGCGCAAGTTCTCAGCCAAAAGCGAGTTATCCCAAGAGGATGCAATACTCCTAGGAAGAGAAGTCAACAAGTCACTGGCCAAACGCTACCTGGGAAAAGCCTAGATGAAACTCGTCGTAGACGCCAACATCATCTTTTCCGCGTTAATCAAAGATAGCGTAGCAGCTGAACTCCTGCTCCACCAAAAATTCTCGTTATACGCGCCAGAATACCTGCTGGCAGAGCTAGCCAAGCACCGAGAAGAAGTCCTTGCCAAAACAAGCCGCAACCCAGACGAATTCGACCAACTGATAGACTTACTGTCCCGGCGCATCAACTTCACATCCCGCCAAGAAATACAACCTTACATGGCCGAAGCAGCCGAGTTCACCCCCGACCCTGGAGACACGCCCTACCTGGCCTTAGCCTTAAAACTTAAAGCGCCCATCTGGACAAACGACAAACAACTGCAAAAACAAAAAACCGTGAAAATCTACACAACACAACAAATATTCAAAACAAAATACGAAAACAAGCCATCCTAACAAATCCACCAACTCAAACAATGCGATTCCACCAACTTATACGAGAAACTAGTGTTCCATCCTCTGTTATCGCTCTGCCAAATCAAGTTTCCGACGTCGTCGTAGCCATACATCCACTTGCCGAAGGAATCTTCAATAATCATTTAGTTTTTTGAATTGTCTTTTTTCTTGAAATTTGTAAAACAAACCTTTTTTATTTAGCTTTTGCATTAACATATCATGGGGCGAAACAAACTACTCTTTTCGTTGGCTTTGGTTCTTTTCGTCTGCAGCATGGTTTCGGCTGCCGAATTGGATTTGGATATCTCTGAGGTCGTCTGCTACCCGCAGGGCCTTACGCTTGTGTACAGAGATGGATTATTGACGTCAGAAAACGCGTTTGAGGTTGTCGTGAACGAAACACCTTATGCTGACTCAATTCGTGTTTTAGAATCGACGGGAAAGGTGTATCAGATTTCAGTCCAACCTATAACTTCTCAAACCACAACAACGCTTCCGTCTTCACCTTATCAGGGAGTAATCGAAAAGATTCTTTCATCGCAGGAAAACGAAAAAATCACCTTTCTTTCGGGAGGAAGAAGGTACGATGCTACACTAGTGTGGATAAAAAACAGCTATATGCTCCTCGAAGAAGTATCAATAACAGAAAAAAACGGAAGCACGGAGGAATACCCCTACCTCACAATGAGTGTCTCTTCAGTTTCAAATCTCCTATTTGACGAAAAACCAATTCTTCCCGAACTTACTCAAACGACTACGACTATTGCCCCCTACTACGGTTACCCAAATCCCCAGAGCAGACCCCACACGATATCGTGGCGCGATACTGGCATAGGTGAACGCGACGTACGATTGATGTATCTGACACAAGGGCTACAGTGGGAGCCTGTTTTTACTCTTGATTCAGTTGGAAAGATTCCTGAAAAAGAGGAGCAACGGGGAGTATGGGCTTGGATTAAGGGACTCATCTATGGCGTAGAAGAAGAGTCAGTGGTAGAAGTAGATGAGGATCGAGCCCAATTCGGTTTTTGGGCTAAGATTACAAACAACCTCGGCCACGACCTCACCGACGTAAAAGTAAAGCTTGTAGGTGGAAACATCCGGCTAGCCCAGCGAGGAGGTAGTTATGGTGGCTACGCTGGTGAAATGGGATATGATATGTCACAATCACAAATGGCACTCAATGCAGTGAACTTGTTGGCTGATGAAGGATACAGCCTTCCCTCGGTTTCTTTTTCATCTCTTGAGGAATACGAAGTCTATGAGCTACCTGGCACACATTCATTCAAGGCTGGAGAAACAAAACTCATTTCCATGTATGAAGATGACGTCGACGTCGAAAAACTCTACGTCTGGGATGCCAGATTAGAGGACACAAACTATCGGAGCTACAGAAGCTGGGAGACAGAAGCAGCAGGGAAAGTGCAGAGGATATTCAAGCTCTTAAACGAAAACAAGACTTGGCCCGCAGGAAAGGTGGGTGTCTACAAGGACGGCCTACTAGTCGGAGAAGACGGCATCCAGTGGACACCCAAAGGCAGGAAAGCAAAAGTAACAGTTGGCACAGCACCAGACATTGACGTGAAAAAACTCACAACAAGCAAGGTTAGAGACGACCGAAGCTGCTGCGACTACGATCACAGCGTAGTATTACTATTGAAGAACTACAAGGACGAGGAAGTCACAGTCACATTACTGGACAACTTCCCAACCCAGGCAAAAGACCTGGAAGCTACAGTCGCCTACACCGAACAGCCAGGAAACCTCATGACCTGGAACGTAACCCTAAAAGCAGGCCAAAAACAAGAGATAAAATACACGTACTGGACTGACTGAGTTTTGGTTTTTGAAAAATAAAGAGTATTATAAGACCACAGCAATTGCCAGTGCTACTTTTGTTTTTTGTTTTTCTTTTTCTGTGTGTACGTCGAATGTCAAGTTTTTTCCAACAGGGATGTTTCCTCCAACAGTCAGTTTGGTTTCTGAAGCCCCACCTTCGAAATCCTGTTCGTGAGTCACCCCGCCATATACATTAAGGCCTGAAAAGATCTTTAGGGGACCTCTAGGAATATTGATTTTTAGTTGTCCCATAGTTTCTAATACAATTTGTTCGGTGGTGGCACCTACGTGAACTAGTCCGGTGATATCCTCTAACGGACCACTGTCACCTAGACCAACTGTTCCGGCAAGGTTCACGCTGCCTTTTCCTCCTTGGGTGACCTGTCTAGCTATGTTTCCCTCAACGTCGACATCTGATACCACCAAGCCCTGAGAAAGGGAGACCCTACCGATTTTCTCCGTTCCCCCCAGATTCAAGCTGAACATGGTTTTGCCGTTTGCGCCTGTTTCGTTCTTAATGGTAGCCTTGGTTTGGACCGCCCCACCAAAAAAGTAGGGCCTGTAGTAACCTAAAAACTGTAACCCTTCCCCCTCAGGTCCGGTTACTTTCAATCCCATCCTCGTATCATTTTGCTGGTGATGAACTCCGACACACCCTGAAACCGAACTTTCCCCATCAGAATCTGATACATCCACTCCTACGACTCCCCCCACTTCCCTGTCATCAAGAGCCGGGGCCCACGCCCGCGAAATATTACCGTATTCGAGAAGGAGATAAGCAGATTTGGCATCAGATGGATTCAATGCGTCGTGTGCCCCCCACATCAAGATTCCTAATCCAGCTGCAGCTGCAACTCTAGGTATTCCTCTGGGAAGACGGATAAGACTTGTTTTTCCTGTTCTATCACCCCCTTGAGGATCGATCTCGATACTTCCATCGATTGCAGCATTAAATCCACTCTCACGCAGTTCGTCACGCATTAGCCAAGCCTGGGCAAAGGTTGACCCGGCATACCCGAACTTCGCCTTCTTTATAAGTCTGCCATCATGGATGAACTGTATCTCTCGCATCAGGGGATTTCCCTCACTGTCTCTTAGGATGAATCCTTTGCCGCGCATATCAGATACATCCGATTCTGTAGTACAATCATATGGATTGGGTCCAGTTAACTTTTGCATCAATTCGCGGATTTCAGCTACTTTAAAACGCTTCAAAGCCTCATCAATCATCTCCCCTGTAAGATCGGTTTCCCCTGCATTAGCATGGGAACGGGATGCCCGGGCGATGGCTTTCAGGATCAGGAGTTCTTTCTTCGAAAACTCGACATTTCCCCGGGGACGACCTAGATCAGGGTGTATCTTCGGGAGTTTTTCTGGATTCACAGAGACATCTACGACCTTTGAACGCGTAGCTACTTTTCCCATAATATCATTACCCTAAAGGAAGCCTGAAAATAAATATCCCCACAGCTGAGCTGTGGGGTATTCAGTGTGTTATGTAGTTGGTTATCGTAGTTTGTCCTGTTTTCTTCACACTGTGTTTTGTGCCGTGCGACATTCGGATGTAGTGTCTGACTGTCTTGCTGTTCACT
>JBDREA010000031.1:0-2557 GCA_043820265.1 Candidatus Altarchaeota archaeon
CACAGGCTTAGGGACGAGCTTGTGAATAAAATCAAGAAAGACGAAATCAAAATTGAGTTCTGAAAAAGATCGGTTTTCTGTAGGCCCTGGCCGCCCGTCCCTTCCACCCAGCAAACGTGCCCCGCGTCCTCCACGAATCAATCAGGCGAATCTACCCTCTGCAAGCGTCATCGAAAAAATTAGCACCACGCTTTTCTATTCCCCTCCACCAGAACTTCGATACAGGTGGACACTTACCCGTAAAGATGTAAGGCGATGGCGAACTGTCCCGACGAAAGAGAAATACAGGCCATGGAGAAAAGGGTCGGAGAAGGCATGTCCGGATTGCGAGTGGCTTGCTGCCCATTCAGACTACACGATCGAAGAGCTCCCGACCTATCCTGGAGAAGGTCTTACTTTTTGCGGCACCCACTGCGACTGCATGCTCGAGGTGGTATTTCCGGATGGCACGCACTATCCGATCATTCCGGACAAAGATCCTAACCTCTATGCTTCGAAATATGTGCTGGATAAGACGGTGGATGAGTGGGCAAAATTGTATGGGGGGGAGCCAGTTTCATTGGCCGCCACTCTTAAAGAACAGCTTGAAAAACACATCGAAACGTTAAAGGCATTGATAATCGATTATAAAAATATGGACCGGGTAGATGTATGGTTTACTCGAGTTTTTTTAGGCCAACCATTAATCAAAGATTTGATGGTGGCACGACGTCAAGCTTCGAAAGAACTGTGGGACAAATTTGGCCCCAAGGATCTTGAAGAAATCCTGAGATGGGATCCAAAAAAACAAAATAAAATGCTTGATCTTGAGAGAAAAATCAGTGCCCGAACCATCGAGTTGTTACGAGAAGGTCAGGTACTTGAAATTGAAAAACAACTTCCTTTCTGGGAAAATTTTCTTCTTGAGGAAACTTCTTCAGCACTTATCGGTGGTGTAGCTGATGTATTTTTCACCAGTCTTTTAAGACAACTTAAACGATTAAAAAATTTTACCGACGTTCCAGTGATTGGTAAGATAATTAAATCTGCAATAACTGAGGCAACAGATTTTCGGACGGTTGAGCTGGCAAAACAAATTGACATTGCACGTCGACATGCCAAATCGATCCCCGATAAAGTTGGTGTATGGGGACTAGATATATGGAAACGTTTAATTGATGAGATTGATTTTTTTACGCAATTTTGGAAAGACACAGTTTTAATATTCGCCAGCGGGACGGCAATTCGAAATATGATGGATAATACCATGAAAGCCTGCAATGAAATGATTAATTCTACGCTTGTAGGAAGACCGTTCTGGGCACTGATGCGAACAAAAAAGAGAAGTATTGTCGATATTCCACCGGAGGTCGCTAAAGAATCTTGGGCAAAGTATATAGCTGATCTACCAGGGTACAAACAGATGGAAGCTGCTGGAGTAGATTGGTGGACCCGATTCAGGCAGAATCTTTATGACTCCTTACTTTCAGGTCCGGAACAAGCAGCAAGAAAATGGCTGTATGCAGGAAAACTCAAACAAATTGAAAAGGAACTCTTAAAACAGGGGCACGTTGGAAAAGATTTTTACAATATGGCTAAAGAAATGGCAATCGAAGAGGTAAATCGTGTCTTTTTTGATTATTCCAAACGAATGCAAATAGAAGTCGGGCTCTCCCGGATTGCCCCGTTCGAAACTTATAATGTCAGAAATTTTGCCTATTGGCTGAAAGATTTTTATGAGCATCCCTGGAAACTACCCGCCATCCGATCAATCTGGCACTGGTGGCAGAAACAGTCGGGCACTGACGTTAGCTTTAATATTAAACGAAAGGTTCCGACATATTTGATTCCTGGCGTATATTTTGATCCCATGAGCTGGATGTCACCGTTCAAATTTTTTAAAGTATTTGTCTTATCTAGTGGTAACACAGAATGGTGGGATGCTCGAGACAGACATATTCGATGGCAGATCCAGCTTTTAAAATCAATCCCTCCGCATATCCAAAAAAAGATTTTGAGCAACTCCGAACAAAAAAGTATTCAAGATTATCTGGACCGTCAGAAATATAAATGGGTCAAGGTCGGAGTCGATACGTTCGAGGAATGGCTTGGATTATTTCCGCTATGGAGAAAAGCACTGGAACAGCTCCAGCTTGCGGAAAAGCAGCCGTGGAAAAAAATGTTTCCTCAGAGCAGGTTGCTTGAACGGCCGACACAGAAAGTTATCGAATATCTCGGAGGCCAGGTAAAGCCTATCAGCAAAACAATCCGTCATCAAATCTATACGATCATGGACGCTCAGGGAATTCCGTCGAGGGAAGAAATACAGAAAGAGATCCAGAAACAGGTTGCTGCGATGCCGGCCGATCAACAGGCACGTCGAAATCAATTGATGCGTATGGAATCAAATCCTCAGCGCAGGGCCCGGGAACTGATCGAACATAAAAGAGCTGTAGCGGTCTTAAAACCTGCAATAGCTGAAAAGATTTACTGGCGATGGGAGATGCAGAAAAATTTGATAGGATATTTTACTGGGTTATATTTAACCAAGAGCTATGCTGAAATTGCTAAAATGCAT
>JBDREA010000032.1:0-11956 GCA_043820265.1 Candidatus Altarchaeota archaeon
GTGACTCATTCGATCGAGGAGGCAATATTTCTTGCAGACAAGGTTTTAATCTTGAAGGATAAGACGATCAGGGAGGAGTATAATGTCCCGTTTCCCAGGCCTAGGACAAAGGATCTTCGATACAAAAAAAGGTTCACGCAATTAAAGAATCAGATAGTGGAAGCTGTACTAGCTTGATATGATGCTAGCTCCCCTGTCGCAAGTTCAGTCAGTCAGCATGGCGATTCCTCTGATCGTGCTTTCAGGACGTGTGGATGGCGTTCAGGGAATGTTAGGTTCTCCCGCAGCAGGTTTTCCTCATGTGGTCTGTGATCTTATCTTCTATCTGGCACCTGATTGGATTGTTTCCCGGATTTTTGCATTGGGATCTTACAGTTTTTTCTGAGCAGTCGATGTCTTTTGAGAAGATAGGGTCTTCGCATAGTGAGGTTGGATCCACGAGTATTAGATAACCTACGATCAGAAAGAATGCTATCAGATTCATCGCCACCAGCTTATTCGTCCTTTTTTTCCTTTCCTCTTTGTCGAATTTTTCAAGAGAGAATGCCCCGAGTAGAAGGGCATTGGTTGTGGATATTGATACGAACAGCAACATCGCCGCGTAGAATACCTTTCCCTCGGATGCGAAATATATACTCAAACCAAGCATCACAAGTGCGATCGGTGCGAAAATATACTGGTATAAATTTGTCGGTTTTAGCATTTCATCAACTTCTCTGTTTCCATTGCGTTCTAGCTCATCCATCTTACGTTTAATATTTTCCATGCAAGATATCTCACCTTTTCTTTTTCAGGACTTTCAATATCTCTCCCACATACATTCGGTGGTAGTCTTGTCCGTTGTATTCGTTTTCGATTTCTGGGAATTGGAAGTTTTTTGGATTGATGTCTTGATAATATAGTTTTTGGCATACGAATATGAGTCTTGCTTCTTCGAATGAGATTGTCTCTTCGGTTGGATTGAATGGAGTTAATCCTGTCTCCTTAGTCTTGTCGACGTTCCTTCCAGAGTTCGTTCCACAGTAGGTGAGTTTGTTTTTGTATTTTTCGGGGAAGAATGAGAGGGTGTAGGTCTGGGATTTCTCAAGATGTTCGTATGTGAATCGGCTTGGTCTTATCACGCACCATGCGACGTTTTTGAACCATAGGACTCCTCCTCCGCCCCAACTCGCGGTCATCATATTGTAATCGGTGGGTGTTCCTGCGGTGACGAGCATCCAGTCGTCGCCTACCAATTTAAAGATGTTTTCGTCAAGTTCTTTTACCCCGATTTCCGTAAATCCCTCTTTCATGCTCCATCACACTCCATTAATATTGAGATTATCTCATTTCACCTTTTTAATATCTGATTAACTTAATTTCTTAATCCGCTGTATACTGTATTGAAATGATGGACGAAGAAGAAGATTATCCAGACGATCAGCCTCAATCAGAACAGATTGACATTAGCGCTGATGAAGGTGAAGTAGCGATTGCCAGACCGAAGGTCGAAATGCGACCTCAAAGGAACTTCAAGAAGGCAACCATCAAAGCCGAAAACATGGGTGCATGGGATAAATTCAAGTCAACAGACCAGATAGTGGTGCCCGATAATCTGATCGATCAAGTTATTGGCCAGGAAAAGGCGGTTGATACAATTAGGAAGGCCGCCAAGCAGAGGAGAAATATCCTGTTGATCGGTGAACCTGGGACTGGGAAGAGCATGTTGGCTAAGGCTATGGCTGAGCTTTTACCCTGTGAGTCTTTAGTCGATGTTTTGGCTTACCCAAACCATGAAGATGAAAACAATCCAATAATAAAGGTTGTTCCCGCAGGTGATGCTAGGAAACTTTTGAAAGTCGAAAGGCAGAAAGAGGATTCTCAAGATCAACCGCGAGCAAGCAATAAATTGCCTCTATATCTCCTTCTCTTTTTGTTTTTACCTCTCCTGGCTTATGTTTCACACGCGATAACAGACGGTATTGTGATAGCTGCTTGGATGGCGTTTGGAATAGTCATGCTCCTGCTCTTTGGAGTCAATCTTCGAAGCGTGATGATGGGTTCAAGAAAGATCGAATCCCCTCGGATTCTTGTCGACAACGGCGCCAGAAATGAGGCTCCCTTCTTTGACGGCACAGGGGCCCATGCCGGAGCTCTGCTGGGGGATGTGAAACACGATCCTCTTCAAAGCGGAGGCCTCGGGACACCGGCGCATGTGCGTATTGTCGCTGGATTGATCCATAAAGCCAATAAGGGTGTTTTATTTGTTGATGAAGTCGTGACTCTTGGAAAAAGCCAGCAGGATCTCCTGACAGCCCTCCAGGAGAAGCATTTATCGATTACAGGCAGAAGCGAGATGAGTTCCGGTGCAATGGTAATAACCGATCCTGTGCCTTGCGATTTCATTTTGATCGCTTCTGGGAACCTGGCTGATATGGAGCACATGCATCCAGCCCTCAGAAGCAGGATAAGGGGTTACGGATATGAGGTTTACATGAAAGATGTTATTGAAGACACCGACTTGAACAGAAAGAAACTGGTCCAATTCGTGGCTCAGGAGGTAACAAAGGATTTGAAGATCCCTCATTTTAAATTAGAGGCTGTTGAAGAGATCATAAGGGAGGCGAAGCGTAAGGCGGGTATGCGAGACAAATTCACCTTAAAATTCAGGGAGCTTGGAGGACTGATTCGAGCTGCAGGAGATATTGCAAGCGAGAAAAACCATAAATACGTTACTAGGGCCGATGTTTTAGATGGAAAGAAATCCGCTCGCACCCTTGAACAGCAGGTAGGCGACATCTTAAGGGATAGGAAAAAGGAGTACAACATCCTCATCGTCAAAGGAAAAAAGGTGGGGCGAGTCAACGGTCTGGCCATCTACGGGGATGGGGGGACAGTCCTACCGATAGTTGCCGAGGTTGCCCCCGCCCAAAGGGAGCGAAGCGGACAGATAATCGCTACGGGTAAGCTGGGGGAGATCGCTAAAGAAGCCATTACCAACGTGTCCGCCTTGATAAAGAAGGTCAGCGGAAAGGATATCTCAACCCACGATATTCACATTCAGTTTCTACAGACATATGAGGGGGTGGAGGGAGATTCTGCCTCTGTTAGTGTTGCAATCGCTGTGATTTCAGCCCTGGAGGGTGTCCCTATCAATCAGGAGGTGGCAATGACAGGCTCCCTGACCGTCCGCGGCGAGGTCTTGCCTGTGGGAGGTGTCACCCAAAAGATCGAGGCGGCTATAGAGTCTGGATTGAAGAAGGTCATCATCCCAAAGAGCAATGAGAAGGATGTTTTATTGGAGAAGCGCTATGAAGGCAAGATCGAGATAGCCACGGCTTCAACAATCATTGACGTATTAAAGAACTCCCTTGTCGGCGGAGATAAGATAATCGCAAAGATGCGTGGGTTGGTCGGCTGATAACTTTCCTGTTAGATAAACAACTTATTTATATGTTGGAGTGTATTTCATTATCTGTAATTTATAAGCTAGGGTGGGCAATAGTAAAATATAAAAAACTCTAAAGTGTATATGGGTGTATAAAAAAATGGAAATAAAAGACCTACCGGGAGTAGGCCCCACAACAGCCGAAAAACTCGAAGAAGCGGGCTACGGAAACGTCGAAGCTATTGCCACAGCAACCGTTGGAACATTACAGGAACTTGGTATAGGGCCTTCAGCCGCAGAAAAAATGATAGCTGCGGCAAAAGAAAAAGCCAAAGAAGGGCTAACTAAGGGATTCGAATCTGGGTTAGAGGTCCTTGAAAAACGAAAACTAGTAGGGAAGATTACAACAAATAGCAAGGAGTTGAACTCACTTCTTGGAGGCGGAATCGAAACCCAGGCGATAACCGAACTATTCGGAAAATTCGGCACTGGAAAAACACAGATCGCCCACCAGGCAGCAATCACAGTTCAACTTCCAGTAGAAGAAGGCGGACTAAATGGAGGTGCAATCTATATTGACACAGAAAATACCTTCCGACCTGAGAGGATCATCGACATGGCTAAAGGATTAGGGTTGGATCCAGATGAGACACTGGGAAAAATCCAGATTGCACGCGCCTACAACAGCGACCACCAGATGTTACTAGTCGAAAAAGCAGCTGACATGATGGAGGAAAACAATGTAAAGCTTTTAATAGTCGACTCTCTAACAGCACATTTCCGGGCAGAATACACTGGAAGAGGAACTCTCGCAAACAGGCAACAGAAACTCAACATCCATATGCACGATTTACAAAGGAAAATTTCCGATCCCTATAATGCAGCCGTAATCGTCACAAACCAAGTTATGGCCAGACCAGACATATTGTTCGGTGATCCCACAGCGCCTATTGGGGGGCATATAGTCGGACACCACTCGACATTCAGAGTTTATCTTAGAAAGAGCAAAGGCACGAAAAGGATTGCCAGATTAATCGATAGTCCGAGCATGCCTGAAGCAGAATGCGTTTTTGAAGTCCACACAGAAGGAATAACAGATTAAAAAAAAATATGAGTGTTTGAAATGAGGAACATAAAAATCCAGCACCTGGACGTAGAACCCGTGGAACGACAGCCAACCGAATTAGTCGAACGAAAAGGAATAGGCCACCCCGATAGCATCTGCGACGGAATCGCAGAAGCAGTGAGCAAGGAATTGTCCCAATATTATATTAAAGAGTTCGGACACATCTTGCACCATAACACAGACCAGGTCGAACTCATAGCAGGACACAGCAAACCTCAGTGGGGGGGAGGAAAAATCATGGCCCCAGTCCATGTTATTCTGTCGGGTCGCGCGACCATCGAGTTTGATGGAGCTGACATCCCCGCTGGAAGGATTGCAAAGGAAGCCGCAAGGGACCAGGTAAAAGCTACTATAAAGAACGCCGATCCTGATCTGGACTACACATTTGATCAAAGGCTAGGCATGGGTTCAAGCGACCTAAGAGACGTTTTTGGCCGAAAGGGGATACCCAAGGCCAACGACACCAGTTTTGGCTGCGGGTTCGCTCCCCTGTCAACAGTTGAGATGCTCTGCTTGGAAGTGGAAAAATACATGAATGGAAAGATGAATGTGAAAGCCAGCGGACAAGACATCAAGGTTATGGGGCTAAGAAAGGACGATGACATCACTCTAACTATCTGCAACGCCATGGTGGATAAGTTCATAAAAAGCAAAAAAGAGTATCCTGGGATAATCGAAGAAATGACAGACAAGGTATCGGACTTTGTCGCAAAAAAGACAGATAAACCCGTGAAGGTTGAAATCAACACAGGAGATAACATAAAGAAGGGAAGCGTCTTCCTCACCGTCACAGGGACCAGCGCCGAATGCGGAGACGACGGCAGCGTCGGACGAGGCAACCGGGCGAACGGACTCATAACTCCGTTCAGGCCTACAAGCCTTGAGGCCACAAGCGGAAAGAATCCCTACAATCACGTCGGAAAAATCTATAATATCCTATCCATGCTGATGGCAGAAGACATCGCAAAAAACACTTGCGCAGAAGAGGTCTCCATACGATTGATGAGTCAGATAGGTCATCCCATCGATAAACCATTGATAGCATCCATCACGACAGCCGGAAGATGCGTTGACGAGAAAAAGACATACAGAATCGCAGACGAGTGGCTGGCCCGCGTTACCGACGTCACCATGTTGTGTGTGAAGGGGAAAGTCACAACGTTCTGATTTTGCCCACTTTTTTACATTTTCTTTTTTCCAACTATTTTCTCTCGTTGCTTTTTAGAGAGTTTCTTGCTACCTTCCCGCAGCGTGAGGCCCGATGCCTCCTCTCTGTGTTCGAGGAGGAAATTGTAAACCTCATCTGGATGTTTCTTTGACGCCTCCCGGAGGACCCAACCAATCGCCTTCCGGATGAAGAACTCTTTTTGATGCAGTAAATGTGTACACATCTGAAAAAGGAATTCGAGGTCGTCTCGGCCAGCCCGGATGATGACGAGCTGCGATACCAGCGATGCCCGCCTCATCCAGAAGTTTTCGTCTTTGTTCCAGCGGGCTAGGTTTTCGTAAACTCGTTCGTCTTTAAGGAGGACCTCACCAACTAGGTGGGCGCTTATCTCATCTACGTGGCACCAGCCAACGGCACTCTTCAGCATCGTCTCGTAGACAGGAAGATGGATGTAGTCGAGGTGGCGGGGGTAGCCATGAAGAAGAAAGATGGCAAGGCTCTTTTCCTCGTGCCAGTCGGATGACCAGAGCCTGCGGGCAAGTGTGTATAGGTCTTTTTCGGATATATCTGGGTGTTCCTTCCTGAAGGACTTCGCAAGTGAATGGACCTTTGGGACCGTGACGCCGTAGTGCTTCCAAGGGCTTTTCAAGTAGCGTTTTTCCTGAAGGGCTCGTTCAGGTGTACCCAAAGACTTAAAATTTCTTCGAAAATCAGAGACTACGGGATCTATGTTCATTCCTCTGGAGGTTCCTTATAAATTGTGTTTCTAACAATTGAGCCTGCCTCGACGTAGGCGCCGGGATAGATGCTTCGACCAGGGAGTATGCTTACGTTTATCCCCGTTTTGACGTTGTCGCCCATGATGACCCCCATCTTTCTTCGCCCAGAGGAGACAATCTCTCCTTTGACGTCTACGTTCACATGTGAGTCGTCGAATTTCAGGTTCGCCACCTTCGTTCCCGCCCCGAAGTTGCAGCTTACTCCAATGATACTGTCGCCAACATAGCTTAGGTGGCCTACATGGGTTTTTGGCATGATGATCGTGTTCTTCACTTCAACGGCGTTTCCGACATTAGAGTCATCCATCAAGACAGTATAGGCTCTGATGAAGCAGTTTGGTCCGACAACGCAGTTTTTTCCGATGAGCACAGGCCCCTGGATGTAGGATCCAGATCTCACGACCGATCCTTCCCCAACTCCTACTTCACCCTTAAGAACCGCGAATTCTTCAATTTCTGCTTTTGCATCTATTTTCAACGAGACCAAATTCTTCATGAGGACCTCGTTGGCGTGCAAAATGTCCCACGGCCTGCCGATGTCTATCCAGATGTCTGCGATCTGGAAACCGGAGACTCCAGATTCAGAGATAAGTTGTTCGATTGCTGAAGTCACTTCGTATTCATGCCGCTTAGATTTCTTTAGCTTCTCCAGTTCCTCAAATATCTGATGTGAGAAAACATAGATGCCTGCGTTAGCATTTCTCCCAAACTCGTCAGTCTCTGGTTTCTCAATAATCTCTTTGACCTTATGATTATCTAATACCACTATGCCATACTGGCTTGGGTCTTCGATTTCTGTTAGGGCCATTGAAGTTTCCGTCTTCGCGTTCCTGTGTTTTTTCAGGAAATCGATTGCGGTTTTAGCAGAAATTATCAAGTCGCCGTTCATTACAAGAAAAGAGTCAGATTTGATAAACTCTTTTACTAGTAGTACCGCATGTCCCGTCCCTTCCTGTTCTTCCTGAACGACATACTTTATACTCATCCCTAGGAATTCGTCCCCAAAATGAGCTTCAATAACGTCTTTTTTATA
Organism: Candidatus Altarchaeota archaeon; assembly: GCA_043820265.1. Lineage (GTDB taxonomy): Archaea > Altiarchaeota > Altiarchaeia > IMC4 > JBDREA01 > JBDREA01. Next base: position 7,474 of record JBDREA010000032.1, read on the forward strand.
ACCCACTATCAAAAACACATTTTTGAATCCGGCTTCCTTTAAGGCAATAAGGTCCCATTCGAGGATGGGTTTTCCAGCGATTGGAATCATGGGTTTAGGTCTTGTGGAAGTCAGCGGCCTAAGTCTGGTCCCTTCTCCCGCGGCAAGTATCACGGCATCCATTTTAGTTTATCCTCCTTCGGATTTCTCGCAGACGACAAATCCATTCTCATATCTTGGAACAAGATTTTCGAATTTTTTCGAATAAGCCTCTTTTCTCACTCCTCTTCCATCTTTACGCCGAACGTTTTTTTGGTCAACGACATAATGTGTCTCCTCTGTTTCAGGTATATCTTTGAGTTTGGCTGAGAACTCCTCAATGAGCTTCACCCCTGTTTTTCTTATTTCTTCTGCGTCTATCATCCTAATCTTTTTTAAGTGAGGAATTTCCTGGCAAGTGGGAGTAGTTTAGGGGCTTTTGTGAATGAAAACTTTAAAAAAGCTTTAAAGTCTCCTTGAACCATCTTATTAACTATTCCGCCATCAATGACGTCCGCTATTTTATCCAATTCATCTGAGCCGAGTTTTTCAAAGAAGTATCTGAGCTTTAATAGTTTATTTAAGCGGTTACCGTGTTTTTTCATCCAAAGTTTTTCATATTCACTTAACCTTTGAGCGCTTACATCCCCCTCCTTTATTGCGGCAGCTGAGACATCTGCGGCAATCTTTGCGGCTTCCATTGCTATACCAATTCCTCCTCCATGAAGTGGATTGACTTGGTGAGCTGCATCACCAACCAACATCAAGCCGTTAGATACCATTGATCCAATACCTGGATTCATTGGGATTCCTCCGCAATTTACCTCTAGATAGCTGGCTTTTTCGAAGAACTGAGGATGGTTTGAGATGAATTTATCCAAGTAGTCTTTTGCACGTGATCCATCTTTGGAAATTAATGCGTTTATCCCCAATCCAACGTTCGCAGTCGAATTTCCCTTGGGGAATATCCAGACGTACCCTCCCGGTGATCCGCCTCCACCAAAGAAGATATGTAAATGGTCTTCTTCAATGTTTTTTATGCCCGCCATTTCGTATTGGTAGCCTGAGTGATAGTCTTTGAGAGGATTTGGATTACTTATCCCAGCCCAGAAGCCGACCTTTGAGTCTACTCCATCTGCACCTACAACAATTTTTGCCTTCACTTTAATCGGGCCATCCAATCCTTCGGCTGTCAAGCCAGTAACAGCTCCGTTTTCCTTTATCAATCCTGTCACCTGAGTTTTGACCATATATCTCGCACCCATTTTTATGGCTTCTGTAGCCAAGTATTTTTCGAAAATTTTTCTTTCGATTATGTATCCCTCAGCCCCGGTGTTCATGAGTACTTTTTTCCCTGAGGGAGAGTAAATGTAGGCCGCTTTTATCCTATTTAACGCCCACTGGGGCCGAATTTCTATCCCTAACGGCTCCATGTATTCTATCGCAAGCCCTTCCGCACAGCGTTTGGGTGTTCCTATCTCCTGCTTTCTTTCTAGAACTAGGACGTTAACCCCCTTTTTTGCCAGATCCCATGCTACTATGCTGCCTGCTGGCCCCGCCCCTACAATCGCAACATCTGTTTCAATCTGCTGTATTTCACTCATTTTTTATTGCTCCCACAGGACAGAATTGATAGCATAAACCGCATTCCGTGCATTTTTTTTGGTCTAAGATTAATCGGGTTTCAGCAAGAATTAATGCATCATGAGGACATACTCCTACACAGCCTCCACAATATAGGCATCTGTTCGGTTCGACTCTCATTTTAAAAAAGATATTGAGCATACTATGAAACAATAAATTTAAATTATTATCTGACCTGTAAAAGATGTTTCAGCCGGACCCTCCATTGATACTTTCTCTTTTTCATATTTAATTTTGAGGGTGCCTCCGAGCAAATGCACCTCTACTTGGCTATCTAAGATTCCATTTGATATGCCTGCGACGACTGCAGCACAGGCTCCTGTGCCGCAGGCCAGGGTTTCTCCCACACCCCTCTCCCATACCCTCACTTCGATTTCAGTTGAATTTTTTACCTTAACAAATTCCACGTTGGTTTTTTTTGGCTGAAATCTTTCATGGACTTCTATTTTTGGACCCAATCCTAAAACTAGTTCGTCCGTTATTTTTTCAACAAAGAAGACTGCGTGGGGGTTGCCCATGGAAATACTATTCAACTTAAATTCTTTTTTTTCAACACTAAAGTTTTGGTTGAGTTCATGCACCTTTGGTGTTCCCATGTCCACTAAAACCTTTTTCACGACGTCTCTTTCGGTCTCTAAACTGATCTTTTTTATCCCATCCATTGTGTCAATTGAGAATTCCTTTTTTGATAAGATATCGTTTTCGAAGACATACTTGGAAAAGCATCTGATTCCATTTCCGCACATTTCGGCTTCGCTGCCGTCTGGATTGAACATCCTCATTCGGATATCTGCCGAGTCGGCGTTTTGAACTAGGAGCAAGCCATCTGCCCCGACCGAGAAATGTCTCAGACAGATCTTTTTTGCAGTTGGGCTCAATTCGGGTTCTCCAAGAATTCCGTTTCGGTTGTCTATAACAATATAATCGTTTCCTATCCCATGCATTTTCCAAAAAGGAACAACTCTCGCAGCCACTTCTATTTCTCAATGGAATCAGTCTTTACTTCCTCACCGTACCCTATAAGTTCGCTTGGGCCCCGGTTGGAAGAGACAACATCTGTTACATAGTCCTTGTCAAGGTAATAGGTTTTCATCACCTTTCCGACTTCATCGATTTTCCGGACCTCGTTTGTGACTATCCAATCCAATATGCTCTTCTTTTCATCCAAGTCTGCTTGTATCTCCCCCCTGTTCAATCCAGTATGCCTGGAAATATCGCTGAAGAGGATGGGGTCGCGGCTTTTCACTTCAATTTCATCCTTTCTGGGATTCCAACCGTAGAGTATATTTACTACGGTCTGGTTCATTTGCATGGTGATTTCGCCAATCTCAAATATCCTTCGAATACCTAGTCTTCGGTCTCTGAACATGACAATATTAAGGTCTATGGCCTCCACCATCGTCAAGGGAATAGCTAACGGTGCATTAGTCAGACGCCTAATTGTCTGATCGCAGGTGTCTGCGTGCATTGTCGCAATAATCGAGTGTCCGGTGTGCATTGCTTCAAATAGGATCTCTGCCTCCCGCTGTTTTCTTATTTCTCCAAAAAGAATCCTGTCTGGTCTCATACGAAGAGAATTCACGAGCAAATCCAGCATAGTAATCTCTCCTGTCCCTTCTGCGCTTGACATCCTTGTTTTCAAAGGGCACCAGTAAAGAAATTTTGGAAGCTGCAATTCTCTTGTATCCTCTATGCTTATAATCCTTTGCTTTGGGTGGATGAACGGTGTGATAATGTTCATGAAACTCGTCTTTCCAGAACCCGTTCCTCCGCTTATCATGATGTTCATCTCATACTGGATGGCTAACCAAATGAGGGCTAAGAGATCGGTGGTTGCTGTTTTGTTTTTTACGAAGTCCGTGAAGGTCCAGGGTTCACGGGCAAATTTACGGATTGTGATGGCGGTTCCTTTGTCAGCAATGGGGTGCAGTATGGCGTTTACTCTGTCATTATTAAGAAGGTGTGCATCAAGCAAAGGATAGAGTATGCTGACCTCTTTTCCAATGTCTCTGGCCACGCTCTTCGATATCTCTTGAACCTGTTGTTCTGTGGGTATTTTTAAGTTTGTCTCTAACCAACCAATTTCTTTATGGTATACCCAAATCGGTTCTTTTGCGGCGTTTACCACTATCTCCTCTAAATTGGGGTCCGCCAAAAGAAGGTCCAAGTGCCCTAGTCCGATGACTCGGTGTAAGATATCTGCTATAATCTCCTTTTTCAGGTTCTCATCGAGGTCTGGTAGCTCTGAGTCGATTAGCGTCTCAATTGTTCCCCTGAATTTTGCTTTTATATGCTTTACGGCCTTTGGGTCCATAAAGTCGACTACTCCGATGTCGATGTTTGTGATTAGTCGTTCGATTATGTCTTTCATTAACGCCAGGGTCCCCAGATCGAATTCCGGAAACCTTATGTGGTAAAAAATGTCGTGATGCCTTGACACAATCTTGATGGCATATTCCATTTCATCGACTTCTACAGAATAGTCTCGTAGCACCTTATAGTCTTTTGGTTTATCCGCTTTTTCCTTGATTGAAACTTCTTCTTCCGGCATTTTTTCTCCGTATTAAACTTTTTTGAATTCTGGGTCCCCCATCAATGGGATATTTACGACAACGAGCCCCCCGTTTTCTAGTATGCGGCCCCAGCCTTCGATCTGGGATTCTGTTGAGTTTAATTCCTTGATAAGCGTAGTCATTTTCACGACTCCTCGTTTGTTTATTATCGAAAGCATTAGATCGAGTTTTGTATGCACTTTTTTCGAACCACCCTTTGTTTGGGTTAAAGTAACAGCACTTCTTTTCTTCTCTGTTTCTTCATCTCC
>JBDREA010000033.1:0-7973 GCA_043820265.1 Candidatus Altarchaeota archaeon
CTTCAAGGGTTCGAATCCCTTCCCCCGCACAACCCTTTTTCATTCTTCTTCTTTTTCTTTTATGGTGTTTTTCTTGCATGTTTGTTGAAGAGTTAGTGGAATTTCCTCGTTTTTGGCCTTTTTTTCCTTGTAAAACCAATATTTTAATGGGTACAAAGGGTATCATGAATGCAAAGAGCCGAATGTCCAGGTATAGTTCGATTGTTGCCCTCGCTGTCATGTGCTTTTTTGTTTTGGTGGCGGGTTTTAATGTTATCGGTGCGTTTAACAGGCAGTATCTACTAGATTTGCTGGATGATACACCGATACTGGCACCCTCTAATGGAACCAACGTTAGCGGTACGATTTCTTCAGACACCCTTTGGAAGATCAAGGGGAGCCCCTACAGGATAGTCGATGACACGCTTCCGCAGAGGGTTCTGAACTGAGCATCAAACCCAAGGTCATTGTGATTTTTTACAACGATGCGACACTTTCCATCGAGGGGTCGCTTTCTGCACCTGGAAACCCCCAGCATGAGATAATATTTGAAACAGAAGATAGGGAAGGGGCTACAGGGGCATTGGTTTCGAGTTGTTCTGCACCAGCCTTCGTGTCCTTGGATAGTGTTTCGGCGACAAACGTGGATATCGTCTGCCAGGGGGGCTTTGGAGGAGGCTTTGAACTGTCGGATTCTTACGTCGTCGGGGGTCAAGTCATTCTTGATAATATTCCGGAAGCTTCGAATTTGGTTTCAAACAACCAGTTCGTAGATTCAATTGTTGGCATTTCGGGTGTTGTATTCTCAGGTAATTCATTAAACTATTCAAATCTGTCTATTGGTTCGAATGTGACAGCAATCGATAATACTATTATTGGAGGCCGAGGAGTGTCGGTGAGTGAAAGTGGTGCAAGAAATATAGTATTTACAAATAATTTAGTCTTAAACAATATGTATGGTTTGCTTGTAGCGGAAAACGGCTCCTCGGAAGCCATCATCGAAAACAACACCTTCGTTAATAATACTGTTGGTATCGAAATCTCAGGGGGGAATTCCGACAAGACATCATTCTCAAACAACAACATTGTCTTCAACCGGGAGTATGACGCAAAGTCATCTCTAGGTTTCGGGGAAAATTCAATTGTGTCTGGGAATTGGTGGGGCACCATAGACGAATCATTGATTGAGTTGGGTCTTTTCGATTACTTTGACGATCCTTCGAAAGGCGTGCTTACATACAAACCGTATTTACTGGGGCCAGCTGAAGGTGCGCCGGCGATACCTGCATCATTTACTACTTCTTCTACCACCTCCACTTCCAGCACATCTTCTACTACTTCGACCACGTCGACTACTTCCACATCGACCACTTCTACGTCTACGACTTCCATTCCATCCACTTCCACGTCGACGACGCTTCCCCCAGTAATAGATGCCTGCGACCTTGAACTCTACAACATCACCCAGAACAGAACAGTCAATGTCACTTTGAACTATACATTGGGTACATACTCCATCGAAGAATTCTGGTTTCAAAAGAGCAGCACAGCCACAACCGCGAATTACACGGCCACAAACTCCACCAATGAAACAGCAAAATACATATGGAACACAAGCGATGATGAGCCTGGGACCTACAACTGGACTTGCTATCTCAAAGACACACAGGGAACGAAGAAGACCAAGGATTCAGAGCATCTTGCTGAAGTGACTCAGACGACGAGCACCTCAACGCCCTCGACTTCTACTACGTCAACAACTCCAATTTCTACTTCGTCGACTTCAACATCCACGACCCCTACAACGTCGACTTCAACACCGCCGACTTCAATCCCTACAACGACATTGACATCAACATCCACTGCCCCCGCAACCTCGACTTCATTGCCGACATCCACTTCTACAACCCCCACCACATCAACGGTGGTGACCTTGACGTCAACGACATCTACTTCGACTTCCACAACAACGACAGTTTGCCCTGATGGGCATAGTTGCTACGATTTCGTCCCAGGATGGAATATGATTTCGATGAATATCATGCCCTGAAAAAGTTTATTCTTCTTCTTTTTCATTTAGTACTTCATCGACGATTTTTTGGTTTTGGTTTTGTTCGTTTAATAAAGTCTTTATTTGGTCTGGGTTTTTTCCTTCTTCGAGCTGCATTCGAACCCAGCTTTTTGTCGCGTATGCGCTGTCGTCTTCTACTACTTCGGCCCTGGATTTTCTTCGGTCAAGGTAGGTCACGAACACGAAAAACAAGATGCATCCGATGAACACGTAGATCAGAAACCGGTTGAGGTTTAATCCTTTGATGGCTTCTTCTTTTTTCTTTTGTTTTTGGATTTTTTCTGCTACCCCGCATACTCCGCCGGGGCAGCGCTCTTCAAAGCAGTCGGGGTCTTCTCTTAATGCGCAGTCGGGGTCGCATACTTCGTCTCTTATGTGTACGCAGAATTTGTCGGATTTGTTCAGTGGACAATCCGCTAGACAGATTATGTTGTTTTCCCAGCGTTCGCACCAGCCGTTTCCGCAGAAGCGGGTGAGGCAGTCGCGGTCTGCGCTGACAGAGCAGTCGGGGTCGCATATGCCGTTGGCTTCAGAAAGGCATATTCCGTCGGGGTTTTGGGCTAAGCAGTCGGAGGGGCAGGAGATCTGGTTTTCTGGGTGATCACATGTTCCGTTGTTGTTGCACAGTACTGAGAGGGGATATTGGAGTACGCGGTCTCCCTGAAAGTAAAAGTTCATATAGCTGGCGTTTGGGTTATAGGGGATTTTCAGGTACTTTTTCACTTTGGGCAGAGGTTGAAGGGGGTCTCCTCCGAGGAACTCGGTGCTAAAGGAGCCGGCAAATAGGACTTGTCCGTATCGGCTTTCAAGTATCACCTTGAAGGGTCCAGATTCGATTGACTTGTTTGTCAATTCTCCACGGATGGTTGTTGGTTCGTCGTCGACTTCGATTAATCCGTTTCGGTGGAGTGTCAACTCGACTCGGAGGATGTCTTCGGATGAGTTGACGCTAGATATGACCAGCAAGATCAGCATCAATGCGCCAATCCACGATATGTTTTTTCCCATCTTAATTGTTTATTTAATTGTTTATGTATTGTTGCAAGCGGGTATCAATATTTGTGAGTGTTGGATAAGTGGCTCCGTCTTCGAATATGAGCCCTGAGACGTCTGTGAAATTTTGGCCCATGACAGAGCAGCCTCCGACGTCAACGGATCTTCCGCCTGCGCAATCAATTATCTGATTACAAAGGGTACCAGACTGACAGCCCCAGGTGTCTTCCTCTAGACAAAGGCTTTCATCGTATAAGTCGCATCCCATCCCAAGGCCGTGGCCCCATTGGTGGGCGAGAGTCGACCGGTCCGCTTTTGCACTTATGATTGCGACATCGCTTGGAAGTTGTGGGACCCAGCCCCTGATTGAACAGCGTCCGTCTGAGTTTGAGAGAGTGGAATCCACGCCATCTTGGTAAATTTTTATTTCACACACTGATCTGAAGTCTTGGAATTCGACGTCGAAGTCCTCATATACCGTATCGTTTAATTTGGTTCTTACTGTCTGGCCGTTTGCAAGAGTAGACCAGTAGTCCACTGCTTCGCCTGTGCTGTCGTTTCCTGGGTCTAGGAGATCATAGATGTCTTCTAGTGTATCGCACATGTCATTGAATTCGTCATCTGTTATCCCTGTTTTAGCTTTCAGATTGTCGAGGTCTATCGTTCCTGAGCCAGAATGTCTGCACAGATTATTATTGTTTGAAGTGGCATCCGTCCAGTCATCTGCGCCTGTGCATAACTCCTCTAAGAAGTAGCTTTCCTTTTTTATGCAGAAATAGTTTTTTTCTATGCCGATGTATTGGTCTATGGGATAGGCGTCTAAGCCTGCAGTTTGGGCGCAGTCCATTAGGGGGGTAAGCGAGAAACCCCAGTTTCCGCCCAGGGAGTAGGAGCCTATGGAACAGGGTTCGGAGTATATCGAAAAGTATTGGTCGTCTTGGAGGTTTATCCCGGTTCTCTGTCTGAAATAATATAGGTTGTCTTCATAGGGCATCGTCCATCCGATGTCGGCGCCCCAGTTTACGGGGATCACACCGATTAGGAACAACGGGCCTCCGTACTGGAAGTTGGCATCGGACCCGCACCACTCGATGTGGACGTCGTGGGGGCCAGTGAATCTTGGGGGAAGAGTTTGAGTTGGGTCGTAGCATTGGATTTGCCTTGGCGTTTTGGAATAGACTGTCAGGGGATTCTCATCTGGTAGACATAGATTTGTGACGTCTGTATAGGCAGCTTCGCCGTTAGGCTTTACCTCGACTTTGTATGGGCTTGTGCAGTTGGTCTCCTGATCGTTTATAATCGAGAAATCAAAATCTACGTCACATTCCACCAATGAAGTCGCGTAGGTTGCTGAAATCATAATGATGAAAAATCCCAGTATGAGGCCCCTAATCAAATGCATGTCGTATCCTCCTTGAAAGTAAATGATATTATTCCGGGCGCTCCGATATCTATCGGAGTAACCTTTTCAACGATCTCGCCTTCTGTATCGTTTACGACGAGCATTATCGTGTGTTGTCCAAACCCGAGTTTGGCGTCTCCCCCAGACAGTATGAAATCCATGTCGTTGCTGAGAAGAGTCGGTGTGGAATAGGCCCACCAACTTACGCCATACGGTGGACTTCCACCTGAGACCGCAGCCTCAAATTCTATGTTTGACGCAGTCGTGTAATGCCAGCCAGTGACAGGGGAAACGATAAATGCCACCAGTTTCAGGGGCTCGGATCCGGTCGGTATCGTCGGCAGCGAGGGTGTGTCCTGACACATGTTTTCCAGGTCTATTCCCGGGTCTAGAAGGGTTACGGTTAGGACGAATCCAGTGATGATGAGTATCCCAAGGAGGTTTTCCCAGAGTATTTTTTTCCCGAATGTTCTGGCTTGGGGGTCGTCTGATTCGATTAACATCCTCAAGGCAATAATAGACATCACAAAAAGTAGGATATAAGGCCCGATGCCGGCCAATATACAAATCATCCGCGCAGCCATTGTTTTAAGCCGGAAGGATATCTCGTCGTCGTAGCTGATGCAAGGCGGGATGCCTGTTGTATGCCAGACGCACCCAATCTCACTTGCCTCACAAGCTCCTGGAGTGGGGCATACTCCACAGGATAGATCGCAAGGGGAGGGTTGGGCCCAAGAGCTTTGGGTTAATAAAATAAACGAAAAAATACTTAGGGCGAAAAACAAAAGCACGCGTCTGAACCCCTTCATAATGATTATTTTTAGGATGGCTGGTTTTATATAGTTAATTTCTAATCTTTAACTTCAGGATTTCTTTTGCATGCATAAATGAGGTGAAGAGAAAAGATGGAATTAATGTTAGTCGCTGTATTAATAATTAGCTTTGTTGCTTTGACATTTGCAGCAATTCAAACCTTAAACATTAGAAAAGCAGATCCCGGAGACGACCGGATGAAGGAGATTTCAGACGCCATTAGGGAGGGGGCGATGGCATTTCTCGGCAGAGAATACAAATATTTGGTTGTGTTCGTCGTCGTTTTGGCGATCATTTTGGCATGGGGAATCAATCCTGAGTCGTCTTTATGTTTTGTGCTGGGTGCGATTTTTTCTGCTGCAGCAGGAAACATCGGGATGAGGATAGCTACGCTTTCAAATGTGAGGACGACCCAGGCGGCCCGAACCAGCTTGAACAAAGCCTTGAAGGTGGCTTTTTCAAGTGGAAGTGTCATGGGGATGTCAGTGGTTGGCCTTGGAGTCCTAGGCGTTTCGGTTTTATACTATGTGTTCCGTGACCCCAACATCATAAATTCATTCGGCCTTGGAGCTTCTTCGATTGCTTTATTTGCTAGAGTTGGAGGCGGCATCTACACGAAAGCCGCTGACGTTGGAGCAGACCTCGTCGGAAAAATCGAAGCAGGCATCCCGGAAGACGATCCAAGAAATCCAGGGGTCATCGCAGACAACGTTGGAGACAATGTCGGAGACGTCGCTGGAATGGGAGCAGACCTTTTTGAAAGCTACGTCAACTCGATAATTGCGGCGATGATCCTAGCCTTTGGAACAGGGATTGCCGGAGGAGGTTCTTTGGTGATTTTGCCTTTGGCTATCGCAGCACTTGGAATAATCTGCTCGATTATCGGAACGTTCTTTGTAAGAACAAAAGAACAAGCAACTCAGGAGAACCTTTTATGGGCTTTAAGGACTGGTATTTTCATCGCAGGCGGATTGTTCATAGTCGGCTCCTATTTTTTGATTTCGGCCGTAGTGACCGAAAACGCCACAAACATTTTCGTCGCAACAATAGTCGGACTATTAGCTGGGATCCTCATAGGTTTGGTAACAGAGTATTATTCCTCTGACACCTACGCGCCCACTCGTAGGGTCGCTGAAAGCGCTCAAACGGGAGCAGCAACAGGCATCATTGAAGGTTTGGCTCTCGGAATGAAAAGCACAGCCCTTCCTGTTTTGATCGTTTCAGGTGCAATCTTTGCTGCGTACACTTTTGCCGGACTCTTTGGCATCGCGATTGCAGCGGTCGGTATGCTTTCGACCCTTGGCATCACTCTCGCAACTGACGCCTACGGCCCAGTCGCAGACAACGCCGGAGGAATCGCTGAGATGGCAAAGCTCGGCGAAGACGTTAGAAAAAGGACTGATGCGCTGGATTCCCTCGGGAACACGACTGCTGCTACAGGTAAAGGATTTGCTATCGGAAGTGCTGTGCTTACAGCCCTCGCCCTCTTTGCAGCATACTTGCAGGTTACGGGGATCGAGGTGATAAGCCTGACCGAACCCATAGTCATAATCGGCTTATTGATCGGCAGCATGCTTCCCTTCCTATTTAGCTCCATGGCCATGAAGGCAGTCGGCGAGACCGCATTCCAGGTAGTAAACGAGGTTAGAAGGCAGTTCAAAGAGATTGAGGGACTGATGGAAGGCAAAGCCAAGGCCGACTACGCAAAATGCGTTGACATCACCACCAAGGCCTCCTTGCACCAGATGGTTGTTCCAGGATTACTGGCTGTACTTGCCCCGTTGATCATGGGGTTTGTTCTCGGACCTGAAGCGCTTGGAGCGATGCTTGCAGGAACCATTGCCTCAGGATTCATGCTTGCCTTGATGATGGCTAATGCAGGAGCCACCTGGGATAACGCCAAAAAATACATCGAAGCAGGAGCGCTTGGCGGAAAAGGTTCGCAAACCCACAAAAACGCAGTAGTCGGAGACACAGTCGGCGACCCGTTCAAGGACACAGCAGGACCCAGCTTAAACATCCTCATCAAATTGATGACTGTAGTATCAGTGGTCTTCGGGCCGCTTTTCATCTAGAGGGAGAAATCCCTCAACCCCTTTCTTTTTTCTTCTAAGACTTCCTATAGTAGTAACAGGTTAGAATGCAGTCTACGAGGACTTCGAGTATACCTCATGGTCAAGAAGCAATTAGCAGAAATCAACTTCCGGAATTGTTTAGATCCACAGATGATATTTTAGCGAGGGAAAAGAGTCCGGGGGGTGAGGGGATAACCCGTATGGAATTGTTACGGGAAGCGGTTTTGAAAAGTGAAATAGGCGGTAGCTCTGCAGGAGCTGACAAGTTCACCCGGAGGTTGGTTGATGGGGCTACATTATTTCTCACCCACCTGCCCATAGGTCTCGGTGAAATGTTTGTTGAGTGGTATAAGAGAAGTGATTGTCTCGGCTTACTCGATTACCTTCTGCGTGGAGAATCTGAGACTGAATGTACTGCCGTTGAGAGAATGAGGGCAGAACTCTCCCATGAAAGAATTTAACGCCCGAAGATGCGGCGAATTTCAGGGGGCTTGAATTACAATTGAAGTCAGGTATCACAAAGGGGACGGAAGCCTCGGAGAAATTAGACTCCTATCTGATGCGGGAACTCAACGATATGATAAAAAGGGGGAAAACAAAGTAAATTAAAAGTGGTTTCATTGACGCTTGCCTTCCTCAA
>JBDREA010000034.1:0-34609 GCA_043820265.1 Candidatus Altarchaeota archaeon
AAACACGCGGCACACGACGCACAAAACTCAAACTCCACTTCCCAATAGAAAAATACAGTCATCGAAACAAAATCGAAAGCATCATCAGCGTTGTGAAACGCAAATACGGCAGCACAATCTACAGCCGAACCCACCGCACCACGACAAACGACCTACTCCTCAACCTCATAACCTAGAACCTACACAAACCACCAAAAATAGACCCCCTCCTACAAGGGTTTCTACAAAGCCGAATACTAATACATTCTATAAAACTAGGTTACCTTGCGCTCCAAGAATACCTCCAAAAGAACCTAACACCCGAACAAAAAGTCGAGATCCTTGGAATGCAGGCCGAGTTAATGGCAAGAAAAAAGCTTAAAATCTTTGGTGATTTTTGGTATTCTGCTCTAGTAAACACAGAAGAAGACGGCAGTCCCTCAAGAGACTTTGGTTTGGGAATCGATATGAAAAATGCCGGCAGATCTGCCGCTGCCTACTTCGATCTGCGAGGTGGAATGCCCGACTTTCATGACCCCAAAGAATTCAGGCAAATGATGGACCCCGTCATCGAGGGACTCTTTGGCGTAACGAATAATGAATTAAGGGATCCCATACAAACTGAGCTTAAAGACTACGGCGAAAAAGAATTAAGGATAATGGCGGCAAAAAAAGCACGTGAAACAGTTCTACAAAGTACGCGACAGACATAGATACCTGAGGTTCAAATTAGAGAAGTAGATTATTTTACCGCAACTACTCTCATTTGTCCTTTTACATCTGGTCTTCGAGAAGGGTAGTCTCCCTCCTGTATTGGAGGATAAGTTAATTCACTAAAACCCAATCTTCTTAGTTTTTCTTCTAATCCTTTTTTGAACATCGCCTCCCTCGCATTTTCTGGTTTTTCAACGTACATTGAAAGCTGTCCATTCGGTTGAAGCACGCGTGCGGCTTGCTGCATGAGAGATTCTTGTTGCTCTCCCCGGTCGGCAAAGTCGATGTTCACATAACCGACTGATCCAGGAGCAACTCGTTTCAGGAAACGAAGAACGTCATAGTTTATCAAATAATCCTTTCCGTCCTCCTCCCAGCCTCCCCCTGTAAACTCTAAACCAACATGCACTACTTTTGCATCTGGATTGGTTTCATGGTATCTTATCGCTCGAGGATTCAAGGCCTGATTGTGATAGGCGAAGAGATCGAGAAAGCCAATTGGTCCATCCAAAGACTTTCGAATTAAAGATTCGGGGGAGATACGAGAATTTGGCAGATAGATCATTTCTTCTACTTCTCGTCTTTCCGCATCAAGTGCTGAGTCGATTTCTGGAAGCATCAATCTGGTATCGGTAATTGGATGAGTATTGGGGGCTGAAATTTTCCCTGTCTTTCTGGGTTTTATCATTTCTTATCGTAAATCCTCTCCCTTAGAACTTCTGAAACCAGTGTTTGTGGATTGTTTTTGCCTTGAAGTTGGGATTCTCCGTTATAAGCCTTTTTATCTCTTCGTAGTCCCTCCCGTAGGCAGGGGGCGAGATCCTGATGGTCTCCCCACTTTCTTTGGGGTATAAGTATAATCCCGGCCAGAAAAAAGTTCTTGTTTCAAAGACTTCCTTGATGTCTGCGAACTTTATCAGCTTCCCCTGCTTAGGGGGGGAAACCATCATCCCGGATTCTTCAATGGTGATCCTCTCAGGGGTCGGGATATACCTCCATAAAAACATCATCGCCAGGATCCACCAACCCAAATAAACTGAAACATTGATTAACGTCAGTTCTTCCATACCCAAAAGAAAGGCAAGCGACTGGATTAAGATGATTATAGTGATAAGGAATAGGGCCAAGACGTATCTCATCGACTCCGTGTTCAGAGCTTTCTCTGTGTAGGTTGGCATAGTCTCATTTATTTAGGATTTCTTACTTAATATGGGATACAATGATCTCTCGTGATGAGGTTTGGGGTGTTTTGGAGGGTTACGATACTAAAAAGGTCAAGGTTGGCGTTTTAGCAAGTCATTCTGCTTTAGATGTTGCTGATGGTGCGGCCGAGGAGGGTTTTCCCTCTGTTTTATTCTGTCAAAAAGGCCGTGAAGCCACTTACGCGCGCTATTTCAAAAGCCAGTATAAAGCTGGTCGAGTCGCCAGGGGGATGGTCGATGAGGCCCGAGTTTATCCGAAATTCAAGGACATGCTCGCGAAAAAGGAGCAGGAGAAGATGCGTGCTGAGAGCTTGATATTCGTCCCCAACCGGAGCTTCACCTCCTATTGTTCGATGGATGAGATCGAAGACGAATTCAAGGTCCCGATGATCGGCTCAAGAAACATGCTTCGCGTCGAGGAGCGGGGGCGGGGAAAAGACTATTACTGGCTCCTTGAGAAGGCGGGTCTCCCGTTCCCGGAAAAAATAGCTAAGCCAGAAGACATAGATGAGTTAGCAATAGTTAAGCTCCATCACGCCCAGAAGAAACTGGAGCGCGGATTCTTCACCGCCGCCACCCCGGAACAATACAAAGCCAAAAGCCAGGCTCTCATAAAACAGGGCGTAATTACGAAAGCAGACCTAGGGAACGCCCGAATCGAGCGCTACGTAGTGGGACCGGTCTTCAATCTAGACTTCTTTTACAGCCCCATAGAAGACGAAATGGAGCCTCTTGAGCTAATCGGCGTAGACTGGCGGTTTGAATCAAGCCTGGACGGCCACGTGCGCCTACCTGCGCCCCAGCAGATGGACCTCGTGGGAACACCCCAGGAGATTCCCGAAATGACGGTCTGCGGGCATAACAGCGCAACAATCCGAGAAAGCCTGCTGGACAAAGCATTTGTGCTTGGCGAAACCTTCGTCAAAGCAGCCAAAAAACACTATGATCCAGGCATCATCGGCGCCTTCTGCTTACAAACCTGCATCGACAAAGACCTAAACTACTACATCTACGACGTCGCACCGCGGATAGGGGGCGGCACCAACGTCCACGTCGCAGTAGGCCACCCCTACGGAAACGCCCTATGGCGGACACCAATGAGCACAGGAAGGAGGACAGTCCTCGAGATCAAAAGGGCGATTGAGCAAGACAGGCTGAAGGAGATTGTGACGTAGAGGTTTTTCTTCTTTGACTTCCTATAGTTTTCCATGGGTGGGGTTGAGAAGAACAGAGGGAATATTCCTCCGGTTGTAATGCCTGAGGCTCTTTCAGAACAGGCACTTAAATCTTTGGGCAGCCATCAGATTCATTCAGTTACGATCGGATCGCCTGCATTTCAAAAGGTTTTTGAGTGGATAATTGCCCATGATCAAGGTTACGACCATCCCCTTGACAAAGGCGGAAACGTATTTGATACTCCAAGCAGAATTAGAAGCTCATTAGGCATGGCCGATGAAAATTCACGTCACGATCAGGGCAAAAACAAGGGCGTACAGATTCATGTGGCTTTAAACCAAGCCAAAGAAATAGTCGGCGTACATTGCCTACGTCATAATTCTAAAGAAGGATATGTCGCATCCGATGGATTATACGTTGATCCACTAGCAGCTAATGCAGCTGGTATAAGTAAAGACATGCTTGAACTCGCAGTTGAAACATCTCGTGGACTTAAGGCGAAATTATTTACTGGAGTCTTTCGAAACGAAGGGGCAGTTCCGACACTTGAACGAGCCGGATTAGATGTTAAACCAGGCAGAGAAGGGTGGATTTACTTTAAAAAAGGCCTCACCCAACAACGAATGCCTCCCCCTCCCCCTCCTTAAAAAAGAGATCGTGACGTAAGAGGTTTTTCTTTTTCTATTCCTCTATCAGTCTTATGGGTCTTTTGTTTAGGTGCTGTCTTATATTTTTCCTTTCTATAGGATTTATTTCGGGTTGCATCTCGCCATCCGATTCCGTCGCGAAGGAAACCAAAAAGGAATGCGGAGTCGATCCCTCCTTCGAAGGTTACCTTGAATGTTATACTAACGCATCTCTCAAGCATCAGCGACCAGACCTCTGTCTTCTTGTTTCCGCAGCCGTCGACGACTGGTGCATCCAAGAATATTACGAGAGGAGAGATACACCCGAAGCCTGCGATGAGATCAAAAACGTAAAACCGGGAATGCATCCCAACTGTCTCAGATACTATGAAAACAAACCGTAATCTAGATTCTATCTTTTCTTATAGATGTTGTCATGATGGTCTAAGTCCAGAAATAAGATGTGGCTGTTTTCTTTGTCTACTTTGAAAACCAAAACAAAGCTTCGGTCGATGTGGACTCGTTTCAGGTGTTTGAGGTCGTGGCGGAGGTTTTTGTAGCGGTCGATTCCTTCAGGTGTGTTCGCGACAACTTCTTTGATTTTTTTATTTAGGAATTCAACCCTATTTCTGTCTTTTCTTAGGAGTTTTCTGATTTTAACTTTAAGCTCATCGCTTAAATCGAAGTCAAACATCTTTCAGTCTAGGTTGCAGAGCTCGTCAAGTTCCTCTACACTCATCTTTTTTCGCCCATACTTCTTCGCGTGGCTTTCATCGATTTCGAGGACTTTCTTCAGATACTCGTCTGTTGCTTCGTGTTCGACAACCTCGTCGCCGTACATCTCCACGAACTTGTTTAAGGCCTCGGATTTGTCGTGCAGGCCGAAACGGGCTTTTACGACGTTCAATACTTTGTTTGTGTACTCCTCCAACTCGACTCTGGCAAAGACCATAGTGGTACCTCAATATGCATTTCTTATGTATATAGAATGCATTTGAAGTATATAAATCGATGAAAAAAGAATAAAGAACAAGTTAAAAGGAACCGTGACGTAAGAGGTTTTTCTTTCTTGGGTTCCTAAATTTATTTATGGTTTTCTTATGGCGTAGAAGGAAGAAGGCAGCTGATGGTCCACCGTTGCCTGAGTCTAGGGAGTTGTCGAATGTTGTTGGATCTGTTGGTGACTTGGATATTCATAGTCCCATTTGAAGCGATCCTGATTTTAGTGAAGTTACAGGATGGCTGAGAAGCGCAGCAGAATGCGATGGAGGCGATCGCGAATCCTTTGACCAGCGAGAAAGGTGTCTGTCTTTGATGGTAGCTGCTCAATCATACAACTCTCAGGGAGCCAAGCCTACTTGTTTTTATGCTCGACGAAAAGGTGGCGGAGTCGCAGGAGTCCTACTAGCCTCATACAAACCTGGCAGGCGGCAAGTTAAAGTTGAACACATGTACGTCAGACCAGAGGATAGGGGGGCAGGAGCCGGCAAAGCCCTATTGGGGCAGGTCGTCGAAGCAGCTAAAAGAGATGATCGATACGACGAAATACACACAGAAGTCGCGAGGACTAACAGCAGAGCACGAAACATGGTAGAGGGGCTCGGATTCGAATCAGCAGGGCAAAATCTAACCGCCAGAAGCTACAAACTCGTTCTAACCAAACAACGATAACTTCTCAGAATCCACTCTCAAAAAAGTATATGAACCCCAAAAGACGAAAGAATCATGTGAAAATCCGAAAACATGTTTGTTTTTCTTTTTGTACTTCCTAGAAATACATAAGGAAATGAAGGAAAAAAAACAAATTCATCTTCGACCGGGCGGCGACGAACGTTTAGATCATGTTGGTGCACTATACGGTCCCGTAGCTCAACAACTTGCTGCAGATCCGACGAGTAGGATAAGCCTTAGTGGTCGCCCAACCTTTATTGGATATGCTGCAATACTGCCCGGATTCGCAAATAGAACCGCCGAATTATTCACGCAAATGCTTCCAAGTAGTCCTCAGGTACTTGTTGTGGGCTGTGGTCCAGGCATCATGACTAATGATCTAAAGCAGAAGGGGGCGAAGGTCACAGGAATTGACGTCATCCCAGAATTCGTAAAAGCAGTGCAAGATCAAGGAATCGATGCATGCTTAATGAGTGGAGAGGAACTTACTTTTTCGCCGGATAGGAGATTCGATGGTGTAATGTACACTGAATCCATTGGTCATATGGCTTATCGCAGAGCTCTGAAAGAAGCGGATAGACATCTAAATCCTGGAGGTGTAATCGGTATACAGACCTATCAGCAATCCAAAGGAAGGGGACTCTCCCGTATTGGGCTAGGAATCACACCACATACTGCCCCCGGGTTTATTCGCCGTATGGGCAGAGGAATTTCAAGCGATATTGAATGCTTCCAAGGCGGAACTCGTCACCTGATAAAATTCCTTGAAAGACAAGGTTATCAAACAAGTGACTTAGTAATACAGCCAGTGGAAGTGGATGCCGGGGAAACAAAATTTACTACTGATGAGAGGGGTTTAGCAGTACTCAAAGAAAAACCGAAGGGGCGACCATACTATCATCTTCTACTTGCAAAAAAACCCGGTAAACCAAGATAAACGCGTATCCCTTTAACAACCCCCCTTTTTTATATCTCTTTCCCAATATGTCTTGTAAAAAGGCAGGTACTTTGATTTCGAAGGGGGAGATTTCTGACGTTTTGGATGGCTACGACACAAGTGATCTAGTGGTTGCTACGTTGGGCAGTCATTCTGCGTTGCAGATTTTGAGGGGGGCGAAGGAGGAGGGCTTTAAGACGCTTGTTATCGCTAATTCTTTTCAGATGGGCGTCTACAAAAGGTTTGGCGCAGCAGACAAATACCTTGAGATCGAAAGGTACAAGTCTCTTCTCGACGAAAAATTCCAGGAAAAGCTCATCAAAAAGAACGTCGTTCTCATTCCCCACGGCAGCTTCGTTGAATATGTTGGTGCAAAAAACATCCAGGAACAATTGAGGGTCCCGGTCTTCGGAAACAGGGAAGTTCTTTCCTGGGAGGCCTCAAGAGACAAGCAAAGAGAGTTGATGGAGGAGGCCGAGATCGATATGCCCTTGAAATTCTCTGATCCTAAAAACATCGACCGCCTAGTCATGGTGAAGTTTCCGGGCGCCAAAGGGGGGAAAGGCTACTTTCTCGCAAAGAACGCCGAGGAATTCAACGAAAAGATCAAGGGCGTAAAGGACGGCCTAGAGACCTACTCCATCCAGGAATACGTCATTGGGACCCTGATGTACCCTCATTACTTTTATTCGCCGATCCTTGACAGGATAGAGCTTCTATCAATGGATATCAGACACGAATCAAACATCGACGGACTCACCCGAATTCCAGAACGAATCCTTAAGGGATACCTCGTTGATCCAAGCTACGTCGTCACAGGAAACATCCCGATGGTCGCCCGAGAAAGCCTTCTACCAAAGATCTTCGGGATGGGGGACAGCCTGGTCTCTAAGAGCAGAGAGTTATTTTCACCTGGAATGGTGGGCCCCTTCTGCATCGAGAGCGTATGCACATCCGATCTGAGGATTGTGGCATTCGAGTACTCGGCACGAATCGTAGCTGGAACAAACCTCTATCCAGAAGGAGGAGTCTACGCAAAAACCTTATGGAATGAATCTATGAGCACTGGAAGAAGAATTGCAAGAGAGATTAAGCTAGCTCTGCAAAAAGATCGACTAAAAGACGTATTCTACTAAGAAAAATGATGAGGCAAAGTGAAGTCCCCGGATTCTCCAACATTGAGATACCTCCCCTGAGTTTGGATGTGCTCCCCTGGGCACATAAAAGTTATGAGCTTGAGAATGTGTTAAAGCGTATGCAAGCCGAAGGATTTTACGTACATCAATTGGGTAGCAAAAGAGCCAGCAAAGGCCCGAAAAGGGTTTTTCTTCATAATGCAATAAGAAGAGCTCCTGAGCCTGAAAATCCTGAGATCCAGCGTCTGGCGATAATCGCGAAACGCTACTATGCGTCACATGACATGCTGGAGCACCCGTCACTTAGATTGAATGCCGATGAATTGTTATACGCCTTTCGGGAATCTGAAGGATTAAAATCCATTGATATTGGATTTGGCAGGAGAGTCAACGCAGAGCTCGGGGATACATTTAAAACAGATCCTATAAGGACCATAGCAGAAGAGCTAGCAAGGAACACAATGATTCTTGAAGCAATTACTCAGGGACACCAAACCTCAAAAAAACCTATACGAGATTATCTTCTATTGATCCCAGCATTCGAAGCGCGCATAGATAAAATATTACCTCCCAAAACAGTATCCCCCCGAAGGGATATCATATAATCCTTTTTAAAAGAATACCGACATATCTTTAAGACAATAGTACAAACAATCAAAAAACATAAAAAATCCTTTGTTGAGGTGAAATCAATGGGTGAAAAAGAAACAGGACCCGGGCCAGGAGACGAAGGCGCAGACGACATGGGTGTGAACCCAGACCGCGTCGGAATCCGCATGGACGTACTCGATGACATCATAAGCGACTTAAACGATAACGCTGAATTGCAACGCATCTTTGGAGTGCCAGTCACGAAGGCTTTAGTCATTGTGGCAGACGCAAACGACCTGAGAATCGAAGACGCAGGCCTCAAAGAGCTAGCCGAAGAAGAAGCCGAAACCTTCCTTAGGGTGTTGGACGAAGTAATCAAAGCCAACTCCATCTAAGCTGGTATGCGGAAGGCAATTGTAGAATCCCAAAAAGGGCTTCTCCTGCGCATCCAAGCCATACCCTCATCCCAAAAAGCGAAACTCGGTTATGAGCCGTGGACTCGCAGGTTAAAGGTGTGGGTGAAATCAGAGGCGCAAGAGGGGAAGGCAAACAAAGAAATCGAGGCCTTCTTTTCGAAGCTATTCGACTGCCAGACCACGATTGTCTCCGGATCAACCACTAGGAAAAAAACGGTTTTGATTGCAGAAAAAACGAAAGACGAAATCCTAAAAAAACTGGAGGAATCCATTTTTAAAGGGAAACGACCTTAAAGAAAAACACATTCAAATCAGACTCATAAAGTCAAGAATAACAACTCATGCTCGAAAAACTGTGAAAGCATCTGTAAAATGGTCGGGACAAAAAACTTGTTTGGATGAATACGAAAAACACAAGCCCCTACCTATTCTTGGCCTGAATCTGAGCTGAAAAAATATTTTTAATAAAAGAGGTGATTGCAATGGCTAAAGCGCCAGCAGACACAATAAAATACAATATATACGCAGATATCACAATCGACGGCGTCGTAGAAAAACCAGACGTCGTCGGGGCAGTATTCGGACAATCAGAGGGACTTTTAGGTGAAGACTTAGAGCTTCGCGACCTCCAAAAGACCGGAAGAATCGGAAGAATCGAAGTAGACATAAAAACGAAAGTTGGAAAATCCACAGGAAAAATAATCATCCCCTCAAGCCTTGACATGGTCGAAACATCAATTATAGCTGCGACCGTGGAACAAGTCGACCGCGTGGGACCCTGCAACGCAAAGATAGTTGTGTACCAAATCGACGACGCTAGGTCCGCAAAGAGGAAATCGATGGTTACAAGAGCCAAAGAGCTACTAAAAAAACTCATGGACGAAGAGATCCCAGAAACCGATGAATTAACAGAAGAAGTTAAAAAATCGGTCCAATTATCTGAGATAACCTCCTATAACGGTTTACCTGCCGGCCCGGCAGTAAAAACGTCAGACAGCATCATTTTGGTCGAGGGACGGGCTGACGTTCTAAACTTGCTGAAATCAGGGATCAAAAATGCGGTGGCCGTGGGCGGAACAAACATCCCCCAACAAATAATCGAGTTATCGAAGATTAAGACCACCATAGTTTTCGCAGACGGAGACCGTGGAGGAGAAATAATCCTAAAAGAGCTGCTTCAGGTAGCAGACATCGATGCCGTCACCCAGGCACCGGAAGGAAAAGAAGTCGAAGATCTCACGAAAAAAGAGATAATCATGGCTTTAAGGCGGAAGGCTCCTCCAAAGCAGGGAGCAAACAGTTTTAAAGGACAAAACGGCCAGATAAAGCCTGCTTCCAACCCGGTCCCGCAAAGGCCGGTTTCCAAGGAGGAGGCTCCGGGAAGTCCCAAACCTGAGGAACCTAAAGAAGATAAAAAGCCTGAGCATGTGACAAAGCTCCTCGAAGAACTGAACGCAGTAAAGGGCAAACTTAATGCCAGGCTTTTCGATAAAAGCTTGAATATGATAACTGAGATAGAGATAAAGGATCTGGTCAACAGTTTGGCGGATGTTCAGCCGGAATACGTTGTGTTTGACGGCATCGTCACCCAGCGTTTAGTCGATGCGGCATCCAAAAGCAAGGTTTCAGCTATTGTTGGGGTTTCGAAGTCGAATATCACAAACAACCGAAACCTAGACATAATAGCTGAAAAAGAATAGGAAAAGTTAAGATGAGCCGGCCTACGTGGGACGAATACTTCGCAAAGATTGCAACTGACGTAGCCGCACGCTCGACATGCATAAAGGATGACAGACAGTTTGGATCAGTCATCGTAAACGAGAAAAGAGAGATCGTTGCGACTGGCTACAACGGCATGGTCAGGGGTGCGCCTCACTGCGAGGACGTAGGCTGCATCAAAGACGACTTGGAAATCGAAAGCGGGATGGGCCACGGCATCTGCCCGGCCGTTCATGCAGAACAAAACGCCCTACTACAAGCCGGAAAGGATAGCAAGGGTTCTACGCTCTACGTCAACGCCTACCCCTGCAAAATATGCGCTCGCCTGATAGTCAACTCAGGCATCAAGGTGGTGGTGACTTCAGGAGTATACACAGACAAAGAAGGACTTCAGATCCTCAAAGACGGAGGAGTAGAGATAAGAGAGGTCAAAGTCTCTCAACAGGATTGATGGGCTTTTGGAGGATATACCACATACTTCCATCCCCCCCAAATTCCTTTAATCCTGCTTCTTCGAAATGCGTTAAATCCGCGTCGTCTTCCATTACAAAGAACAAACCTCCAGGCTTAAGGACCCGGGCTATCTCAGCTGCAGATTCTGGGCAATTCATTTGAAATGCTTCGGCCTCTGGGCCTAGATTAGCCTGTGAGGTGACATAATCTACTGTCCCGTCTTTAAAGGGCAAATCCCGAACATCAGCGTGTTTGATATTTTCCCGGTGAAGCAAACCAGAAATTCTTCTTGCCACATTTACCCGACTCTCAGATATATCAATTCCAAAAGCATGCGCTCCCGCATCTTCGAATTTTTTTACTAGATCTCCAGGCGCGCAACCTATGTCAAGCGATACTTTATCCTTGATATTATCTCCTAAATATTTTTCTATAATGGGCCAGTGAGCCCAGGTGCGCATCTCGGAGAAATCGTCAGTCGCACGAGCTAACCTCGCCACTTCCGGGCTCTGGATAGGTATCCCTGAGAACCTAGGAGCTTGCAGTATGGATTGGGGATCGAATTTCACTATCGGTCGGAGTAAATGTTGGGATTCTTCTGGGGGAACCAGCACCATTTTTATTGGACGTTGTCTCTCTGTCATATGATCGTTATCTTTTTAGGAATCCAGGACAAATAAACTGTGGTAATGACTCTTGTGATCGGTTTGGTGGGGCGTATCGCCTCTGGTAAGGGGGAGGTTGCGAAGTTTCTAGAAAAAGAGTTCGGTGCTAAAACTTTTGTTTTTTCTGACATCTTAAAAGACGTCCTTGTTCGTTTGCATATCCGAGTTGAGAGGGGAAATCTTCAGACCCTAGGCGAAGAGCTTCGAAGAGACTTCGGAGCTGACACTCTCGTGAACGCGATGCGCGAAGACATCGCAAAATATCAAGGAGATATCGTTGTAGTAGACGGCATTCGATTCCCCAACGAAGTGCAGATGGTCAGGGGATTTCCCGAAAACAAGCTGCTTTATATCGACGCACCCCAAAACGAACGATACAAAAGAGCCTGTCTCAGGGGCACACGAGGCGAAGCCACCCTCTCATTTGAAGAATTCCAGGCAATCGAACAAAGAGAAACCGAAAAACACCTAGACGAAGTCATAGGCCAGGCAGATCACAGAATCGAAAACACGGGGACACTGGAAGTGTTAAAGGAAAAAGTCAGAGAGATAATTGAATCTAGGGCGTAAGCGTTAAAGCTATCAAGCTCCAGCCACCTAACAATGTGTGGGTTTCTTCAACCTTCATGTCTTCCTGTATCTGGGTTTGGTTTCGGGGATGATCGAAGATCTTGAGTTCGTCGATCACAGAATTCGCCTTTTTTAGGTCGCCTGGTTTGTTCCCGATATCTATCTGGTCGTATTGGTCAATGAAGATATTTACTCCCTGATTCGTTGGCGTATAGTTTATGAGCTCTCCATCAAAGTAGATGGCCTCGGTGTCATTTTGGCCTGTTTGATTCATCCCCCACGTTACAGCTAGGTGGTGCCATTGACTGGCATTAAATGGAATGTATGCGAAGACATTATGGATGCTGGGGGAGTTGTCGCCGACTAGTGAATAGAGGAACCTTTCTTGGTCGTGGTCCCCCCAGTCTAGTAATATGCCATCAAAGTCTATCCCATACCAGAAAAAGATATATTCTCCTGCTGATGCACTGTCCCACTTTGGCTGGAACCACATTTCAATCGTTCCCGTATCCTTATTAAAATTCCCTAATGATGGATATGAAAGGTTATCTGAATCGTTTATGAGGGTACCTTGGCCCAAATAGCCCTCCTCGTAACTATTACCCGATGCTATTATTGCTGTTTCGTTTCCTTCACAGACCGTAGTTCCGTCGAATTTACAATAAAGAAGTGGGACTTCCGAGGGAATCGAGGAGGTGGTTGTGCTGGTTGTCGACGTACTTGTTGTTGACGTGCTTGTTGTCGATGTAGTTGTTGTCGATGTGCTCGTAGTGATGGGGGTGTGTGATGTATAGTCTTCAAGTATCTGTGTTTCGTTGCGTGTGTAGTTGTAGATTTTAACCTCGTCAATCAATCCTTGGCTGTATAATGAGTCTTGGCAGGTGGCACCTATGCAGAAGTCGTTTTGGTTGTTGGTGAGCGTTTCGCTGGTCCAGTTTTCGATAAGTTGTCCGTTGAGGTAGAGTCTGTTTTCTGTGGTGTTGTGGGTTGCTGCTACGTAGAACCATTCTTGGGCGGGGCAATGTGTGGAGGATGTGAGCATGCCAATGCTGCTGCCGCAACCGAATCGTACTGAAAAGTTACCTTCCTGTTTGCAATCAATATAAGTCCGACCCCATGAGCCAGATTGAAACCACCCGAATAGTTCTTGTTCGGTGGTGTTTGTTTCGAGGTATGCCCAGCCGCCGAAGCTGAGTCCGTTGTTGTAGTCGTCGGGGTCTATTCGGTCTATGACTTGGACGTTGTCGTTTATTCCGTCGAAGCTTAGGGCGGATCCGTTTTCTCCGAGAGCCCAGGTTGCTCCATAGATAGTGCCGTTGTATCCGTTACCTGACGAGTCAACGGCGATATCGCCTGAACCTTCATCAAAAGAAAAATACAAAATCGGACCGACGTCAGAAGATACTAACTGAATGCTGGCGAGAATAAACAGTAGAGAAATGACAACCCCCCAACATCTCATAAGCACTTATTCAGAGGACTTGTATTTATATTTGTCTATTCGCCTATAATGTGGGCCCCATTCCCACTACTTTTTCTCTTTCCATCTTTTTAACCCGACGTCGATTTCCACTAGCATGTTTTCGTAGGTGTCGACGAGTATCTTGTATTCTTTGTCTGATATCTCTTCTTGGTCGTATCTGTCTTCGAGTTCGCTTAGTAGGTCTTCGAGGCGGTCTCTTTCCTCAAGGAGTTCTTCAGGTTCTCCTTTGCCTTTTCCGTCTCCGAAGTCGTCTCCTCCGAAATCATCTTTCCCGTCAAAGGAGTCGTCTTCCTTATCTAATGAATCCTCTTCATCATCGAGTATTTCGTCTTCGTCTGGTTCTTCTTCTCCTTCAATGCTTTGGCGTTCCTTTTTCACCATGTCAGTGAGCTGCTTTTTTCTTATCTCGGTTTCTCGTTCCTCAAGTTCTTTTTCCTTTTTCTTTTTTATTTTTTCTTCGCGTTTCTTTAGTTCTGCTTCGCGTTTCACAAGTTCGGTGCGGTCGACTTTCTCATCCATTTTATTATCTATCACTGATCGAATTCGTCTTCTTCTGATTCTTCTTCGTCAACATAATCTTCGTCATCCCCTGTTTTTTTTGTTATGTTACCTAAACCCACGATCCCTCTGGGATGGCTTAACTCAATCTCCTCTTCTTTTTCTGATTCTTCCTTATCTCTTTTTCCTTTTACGTCATCTTTTTCGGATTTTGTTTTTTCACCCTTAATCTTATCCGGTTTTTCAGTTTCCCTTGATTGTTTTCTTTGATCAACCTCTCTTTTCCTCCCAACATTTTTCGGTTCCTTTTTCTGATCTGATCTTTCTCCTTTTGGTTTTTCAGGTTTTTGCTCCCCAAACAAATCCTCCTCTCTTGACCTGTAAACCGAAAAAATTACGCCGATCACCAAGAATACTATGACCACGGCGAGCAAATACAACGCCGGTTTTATCATCGAAACCCAAATGTCGGCGAAATCCAGCTGAAAGGTTCCAGTCATAAAACCCAGAACCGCCAACACTAAAGTCAACCCGATTATCGTACCAAGCATGTCACCTGCTGAACTCATTTTAAAATTCTATTCTTCCTTTCTGAATTTATATCAAAGACATACTTCAACATTCAATTTTTTAACCTCTTAAAGCTAAATTAGTTTTACGGGAATGAGTTGGGCAAAACAAACGATAATCGGACTTTTAATACTGTTTTTTTTATCATCCATTCAGGCCTCAGCCCAACAGCAACAGTGCACACTGAGTTTACAAGACCAAGTCAAAGGGTCACACGTCGTTGTTGAAATATGCAAAAACATCGGGGTATTCTCCTTTGGAGGCTACTACGATGGCCAATGGGAAAAGCTGACATACCGCTACCCTATCCCATGGCCTGGCACGTTCATGAGCGTCAACGTCGACGGGAAA
This sequence comes from Candidatus Altarchaeota archaeon, assembly GCA_043820265.1. Taxonomy (GTDB): domain Archaea; phylum Altiarchaeota; class Altiarchaeia; order IMC4; family JBDREA01; genus JBDREA01. Next base: position 14,758 of record JBDREA010000034.1, read on the forward strand.
TTATATTCAACTTCATCTAATCCCAACGATGAGATCTCAATGGATCAATACGTCATCTCATCTCCGAAAATCGATGGAAATCAATTAAAAATCTCATGGAAGCTCCCGGAAGACGTCGTAGTGGAAGAAATCTTTTCACTAATCCAAAACGGGACGACACTTACCATCAAAATCAAAAACGAGGATTCGGCCCAGCATAGGGTAGGCGTCAGACTCCACCTAGACACGATGCTGGCCGAAAATGACGGAGCCCCGATCTATATCCCCGGAGACGGACTGCGCGCGCAAGAAAAGGAGTATTTCGGCGACACACTAGACTTTCGCTACTGGAAGGCCTACGACCGATGGGATGATCCAAGCATCGTAGCCTATGGATCAATCGATCCAAACCTTGGGTTAACCTATCCTGAGAAAGTCGTCATGGCAAACTGGAAAAAAAGCAATTCAGCCAGCTCATGGGATTACACAGTCACACCGGGGCAATCGATTCTCGGCGACAGCGCACTAATCCTCTACTATCCTATTGAAACGATCAATCCAAGCGAAAGCCGCGAAATCAAGACTTCTTATGGAAACGAGGAGCCCCTGACCCAGAAGGTAGGAAAGGGAGGCTTTGGCATCACGGAGATTGTAACAGACAAGGTATCAGGCAACTACTGCCCTGGATCAGATGCTACGATAAAAGTCGACGTACTTGCGATAAAAAAACCTAACTCTGGCGTTGTCACACTTGAAATATCAAATTCAAAAGGAGACATATCATACACATCAAAGAAAAATACAAATGAAGTTTCTGCGGATTCGGTTGAAACAGTTATATTTGGATGGAAGATCCCAGAAACAAAGGAAACATATGGAATAAAAGCCATACTTGCAGACAAAGCCGGCAATATCTTAGACGAAAAAGTAGCAGCTCAACCCATAAACGCCGATCCAAACGAATGCCCCATAACAAAAACTTTAGTCAAGGATTTATCCACTGGTATGATCTCGATTATAGTCTGGCTTCTACCTCTCCTCTTAATACTAATACTTTTAGGCATGGTTGGGGCAACCGTGATTTATGTCGTTGTTCAGGCAAGAAAAGGCGTAACATTACATGCCTTGATCACTGGCGGAGAAGTGGTCGTTGAAAAAACCAAAAAAGGGGAACTAGCTAAAGTCACCGTCACAAATAAAACGCGAAATACCCTGAAAAACTGCACAGTCGAAGACACCATACCTCAGGGGGCTGAAGTCGACATCTCTACGATAGATGTTATCCGAAGGGGCTCAGAGGTTATCTGGGAAGTAGGGGACGTTCTGCCAAGCCAATCCATTGTATTAGAGTACGAAATAAGGGGGGTCAACGTACTCCCCTCTGCCAGGGTGATTTGGGAGCGGGGGGAAAAGATCTCAAATTAAAAAAATACTTGTATTTTTTAAAGACTAGCATACATTAAATAAACCCACTTTTTACCAAACAGTGGATAAGGGGGGGAAAAACTAAATAGAGAACTTTGAAAACAATAAGCATAAATTTATTAAATGCTACAATAAGAAGTTTTCAAAGTCCCATATATGATTTTGATTAGGCTAATCAAAATCCTCTATAAGAGAACCTAGGAAACGTATTTTTAAAGGAAGAGTTAGTAATTAGATAAAGTTCTATCAAACAAGCAAACAATTCATATCAACCGACTAATACTCGAGGTTTGGAGGAAAAAACAAAAATGAATCAAAAACACAAGAAGAAAATACTACCTGCAGCATTAACACTATTGATCGTGGGATTAATCGCGATATCCGGTCCCGCATCAGCTATTACAGCATACCTTTCCGATATCGCTGACGCGGTGCTTGGGGGCGCCGTAACGATCATCGGATCAGTTACTGTAACAGACAATGAATTCCTCCAAGATTCAAGCAACGTAAACCTCACAATCAACCTACCTCCAGCAAACGGTTCAAGCTTTTGGTGTGCATTACCCAAGACAACCGGTTCATCGACTGTAACATGTTCCAACGGCCAAATGATTGATGTCGCAGCAAGTACTGCTTCCACATGGGGATACACGGGCGGTTATGGCTACTTATACGGGTATGCCTACCAAGCTTATGCCTACGCCTATGGATACGGTTACTCTGTAGATAATGGTTCACAATACATTTGGACCGGCTCAACACTCAACTACACGATCACTTGGATTGCGCCTTTCAACAGATTCACAAACGTAAGCTACCCAGCTGGCGTCTACAATGCAACGATAACTGTTACAGGTGGAACATCATCTGATGTAAAAATCTTCACGGTCGCAGCTCTTCCAAGTCAAGCTAACCCGACTATCGTCATAAGCGAAATAATGGCAACACCCACAGGAAACGATGACGCCGCCATGCCAGGAGGCGAATGGGTTGAGCTTCGATGGATTAGCGGAAGTGACATCAACGTCTCCGACTGGACCCTAACCGAAGGAGCCGGATACTCAATCACCATCAACAACAACCGCATAAACACCTCAACCGACAGCTTGGTAATGGGTTCAAGCAACCCATACCTTGTCGTCTACAGAAACTCGGCAAGCAGCTTCAACCTAAACGACAACGCAGACACAATAACCCTCAAAGACGATGGCGGAAACACAATCGACATAGTCAGCTACAACGCCACAGAAATTAATAGCAGCTGGACCAACATACCAGACGGCTACAGCCTCGGCCTATCAGCCACCGGACTCTGGGAAGCCTTCACCGAAGCAACACCCGGAGACAGCAACCCAGGAGTGCTGGCTGAAGAGGTAATTGACTACGGATTCGGTACAAGTTGGAACTTTATAGCATTACCAGTAAATGTGACTATGACTGCTGCAGAGTTCCTAGCAGCAACAGATGGAGGAAACTGCACTGACGTTGCTAAATACAACAAAGGCACAGGTAGCTGGGATCAATACAACGTAGATGTCGGTCTAGGAGATTACAGCCTAACTGTTGGCGAATCATACTTTGTTTCATGTAACGCAACCGACAGCATAAGCGTCACAGGAAATACAACCGACTCAATCAACATCTCCCTTTCAGCAACATGGAACACGGGGGCTTGGATCGACACAACTACGAATTCAACAGCCTCAGCAGTTCTAGCAACAATAACTGGTGGAACTGACGTTGCTAAATACAATCGCGGCACACTTAGCTGGGATCAATACAACGTAGATGTCGGCCTAGGAGACTTTGTGGTTCGAGCTGGAGAAGGCTATTTCATAGGAGTCAACCAAACAACGAGCTGGAGTCAATAAGAAAATGAAAACGAAAAAAACCCTTATAGCCTTAACGGTTGGGTCCCTATTCTTTATTTTATTAATGGGGTCTTCATCGGGGTATCTAGCATCTGAGCTCCTAGATAACACAACTAGCTGCACTGACGTTGCAAAATTCAACCAAGGCACAGGCAGCTGGGATCAATATAGCAGTGCCGTAGGATTAGGTGACTACAACATTGAAGTTGGTGTCGGTTACTTCGTTGCATGCGACAGCACGGACTCTTTGTCTATATCAGGAACCCCTCCAGGGGTGGTATCACACAACCTCACTTCAGGATGGAATCTTCTTGGATGGACAAACTCCTCGATGAATACGACTGCTGCGGCTGTATGTTCTGGATTGACGTACTGTACTGACGTTGCTAAATACAATCGCGGTACACGCAGTTGGGACCAATACAACGTTGTTGTTGGTCTTGGAGATTTTGATATTACTACAGGGGTTGGCTACTTCATAATGGTCACAGATAGCACCACCTGGACAAGATAAAAAAACTTAACCCTTTTATAGGGAAAAGAGAAATAATGTAAGGTGATAACAACACTCACAAAAAAATTTAATAAACCCCCATGAAAAAATAAAAATAAAATAGGAATTTGTCTGAGGTGAAAAACAATGCATAAAAAGAAAATAGTTAAAGGATTACTTGCAACGATTGTGTTGCTAACCTTAATGCAAGGTGTATCTGCACAAGCATGCACTCCACACTTGCTATATGGAGACATAACAAGTGAGAATGTGACCAACAGTCCACCAGCAGCGATATATGGAACTGTAACGAACTCCGATACTTCACAAATATTTACAATTGACACTACAAACAGTAGTCAATACAACGGAAGCAGATACTCAATTCAAGTTTCGGGAACAGTTGGAAACTGTTCTTCTGCTGCTGACACACTCGTCATCGCCTTTAATGATGGTGCGGGTGCAACTGTGAGCACATCAACAGCGATGTCTGGTTCATCGATAACACAAAAGAATTTAAACCTGACCTATGCAGCTCCAACTTGTACTGACGGGGAGAGCAGAAGCAATGCAACCCACACAGAGTACGGTATCGACTGCGGAGGAGATTGTTCGACTGCCTGTTTAGCCGGTTCACTAAGCGCGACTTCAGGGACCCATACAAACGGGACAGGAACAAACATTACCCTCACAGCAACAGCTGCTGCAAGCAACACCTTCCTTACAACAGCAACTGGAGCATGTGACAACCCGGGAGTTGTTTTAAGTTTCACCCCGGGCACTGCCCAATCTGCAAGCTCCGGAGAAGGTGTAGCTACTTGGACCGTTCAAGTGTTTAATGTGGACGTAACCTCTGGAACAGTTGTATGTACCCTCAACGTGACCAACACCAGCAACGTAATGGACTCTGATACGTATACTGTGGCAACCTCTTCTGCCCAGCGAAGGCGAAGCAGAAGGGAGATGGAGGCCATCTTAATGCAGGATGAAGCCGAAGGAGGAGTCACAGGAAAACTCTGCATTGGAGTGCCTCTGACTATTACCATCGGAGCACTAGATGGGGACCCTATAGACAATGTCGACTTAGACGTGTATTATCCGTCACTTAACGGAAAAAAGGTGGCGAACCTCAAAACCGACGACGACGGATTGGCTGAGTTCACTCCAGAAAAAGCAGGAGAATATCTGGCCGAATTCGACCACACCGGTTACCGGTCTGGAGAGCTGAAGTTTACCGTAGAAGACTGTGGCGCAATCACAACCACAACCGTAGCTGCACCAGTGACTACAAGCATAGCTCCAGTGACTACAACAAGCGTACGTCCGACGACCACAACAATCAAAGCGACGACAACAATGGCTCCAGCGACAACTGTTGCCCCAGCGACAACTGTGGCACCAACAACAAGTGTAGCCAAACCTCCTCCAGTAACGGAAGAAGGCGGCTTCCCATGGCTCATAGTTATCGTTGTGATAGTGATTATAGTGATAATCTTCGTCCTCATCTCCAAGAAGAAAGGTGAAGAAGGCGGAGCAGGCGACGAACCAATGGACGAGCCAGCAGAAGAAGCTGCAGTCGAAGAAACAGAGGACTAGAATAAACAAAACAAAAAGGCCCTCAAGAATTGAGGGCCAAATTTATCTTTTTTTCTTTTTCTTCTTTATTATTTTTATTTTTCTAGTGCTATTGGAAAATGAAGCCAAACAATAAACGTTCAATACTCTTCCTAATCCTATTCTCCCTTTTGGCCAATCCAATATCTGCCCAAGACGGAGGACTATCCATTCCAATGCCTTTGCTAATTTTTGGTTTTGTGAAGAATTCAGACGGATCATTTCCTCAATCCCCTACCATCATTATGAAAAACACTGTCTCAGGCGAGATGATAGATTTGGGCACTTATGGATGCCATTATTCCGCTGACAGGGGAGTATTTGCCATGCAGGTTGCAAATTTCCCAAGTGCATACAACTATGGAGACGGATTGATCCTTGAAATAACAGGGGAAGACGGGAAAAAAGCAACTTGGATAGGGTCTGTTCCAATGGATAGAAATCAAGCCTCAAAAGATATCGGAACATTCACATTATCTGATACGCAAGCGCCAATCATTGAGTCAACGACAACCCTAAAACCCAGTTCCTCAAGCACATTACCCACATCCACCTTGAAGGCAGAGTCAACCTCCACAATCACGGAAAAACAAGGCGATACAGGCTCGTTTTGCATCCAGGTTATAACTTACGCAGTAGACCCAGAGAACACAGAATGCAATGCTTATCCCACCCCCTGTGATGTTCCCCAAGGATTTCGGAAGGTGGATTCATGCCCGCAGATAGACAGTGCCGAAATCGGTGATGACGGAAGACTGGTTATCACCCCAACTGGGGGGGAAACTACGCTGTCAGCACAAAGCGATACCAAACCGATTTGTAGTGATGGAATACAAAACCAGAAAGAATCTGGGGTCGACTGCGGTGGACCATGTCAAGCCTGCAAGAACTGGTTTAAAGGCGAATCCGGGCTCTACGCCTTGGTTGCGGTTTTGGTGTTAGTGTTGGTTGTAATCGTCTTAGTCATAGCCTATCTCTCTTTTTCAGGCAAAAAATAGGCAAGTAAACCGATAAATTCATCTTATTTTTTTAAGTAGCTCATCTAAATCCTATTCCACAAATGTATCTTAAATTTTTTGGTTGGGTGAATTAGTTTTGGAAAAAGACGTTGAATCCCTTATTTTAAGGGTAGTGACTGAGTCTGGTAAAAGCAGAAAAGAAGTCAAGAAGGCTTTAGCAGACCGAAAAGAGAAGACACACGGGCTTCTAAGCGATTACGGGGCGATCTATGCAGTCGCAAAAGAGTGTGGAATAGACCTCAACTCCGAAGGCCAGGACTTTGTGATGCTGGGGGAAGTAAAACCAACCAAGTCCTTGAATGTAATAGGTCGCGTACGCGAAATCTATCCTTCTAAAGAATTCAACCGAAAAGACGGGTCGGTGGGAAAGCTTGCAAGCCTTATACTCTACGACAAAAGCGGCGTCATACGCCTTGTGTTGTGGGATAAAAACGCTTCTTTCATCGAAAAAATCAAAAGAGGAGATTTGGTTATGGCGTCAAACGCCTATGCAAAGAAAGGAATGCATGGAGTGGAAGCACACGCCGGAAACCTGTCAAACCTTCTTGTTAATCCCACACACATTGATGTTGAAATCCCAGTTATCGCCCAACAGGAATACTCGATTAAAAACTTGGCCGCTGACATGTCAGATGTGACTTTGCACTGCAGAGTCAATCGTTTTTTTCCCGCCCAGGAATTCAGCCGGAAAGACGGCTCGATCGGAAAAAGGGCTAGCGCATTAGTCCAAGACGAGACCGGCTCTATTAGGATAGTGCTCTGGGATTTGGCGGCAGAAAAAAAGATAAAGGAAGGAGACATCATCAAAATAGAAAACGGATACGTGCGTCAGGGACTAAATCAGGAACTTGAATTACAGGTATCAAGTAAGGGGCGAATACTACCCTCAAAAAAGCAGCTGAAACTTCCAGAAATCGAATCGACGCCGACAAAGGATGTGAAAATCTCAGAGATCAAACCCGGCGATACAAGCTTGAATCTAAACGCCAGGATCCTGACACTCTACCCCTCCAGACCCTATTCTGGTGGAACCATGGCCTCGCTGATAATAGGTGATGAAACCGGCACTATCAGGGCCGTGCTCTGGAACGAGACCTCCCCAATCGCAGCTGAACTAAATAAAGGGGATATCGTTGAAATAAAAAACACATATTCGAAGGCCAACCTCAGTAACGAGGCGGAGATCCATCTGGGCAGATACAGTGGGATAAAAAAGAACAACGAATTCAAGCTCCCATCACTTGAATTGCTTTCGAAGTCGCTGGTGCGCGAAAAAGACGTGGCATCGCTAGAAAACAACGACAGGGATGTGAGAATAACTGGCGAAATAGTCGATTTCGACGAGGAACGAAGCCCGCTTTACATGACCTGCCCAAACTGCAAAAAGAAGGTCCAATCAAATGGCCCCGAGGCAATATGCGAAATCTGCGGAGACATCGACCCCACCCCAAACCTTATCTTGTCCATGGTCTTTGAGGATTCCACCGGAAACATCCGTGTCGTAGCCTTCCGGGAAAACGCCGAAAAAGTCATTGGTATGGACGCAGAAGAAGCATTTAACCTGATAGCTGAAACCCAAGACGAGCAGGCGCCCGTAAGAGAGTCTGCTGAAAGGCTCATGGGTCAGAAGGTGTCTTTTGTCGGCCATGTTCGCTATAATGATTTCAGCGATCAATTAGAGTTTTTAGTCGACGACGTAGCAGGAGGGTAAGGGGATTATTCGGATTGCGCCGAAACAAATACCAGTTCTTTTAAAGGTTTGCCGGAAATATAATCTTGAATTAAAAATGGACTCTAAATTCAAATTAATTGCGGGACTGGTTTTTCTTGTATTGATCTTTTCACTTGGCGTATATGCCGTAAACTACTTAAATAGACCCCTACTCATAGACGAGGAACCCACCGAGCTTGAGGTAACGGTCTACAACAGCAACCTAGGAGTTGTAAAGGAGATTAGAAACAAATATCTCTTTTCAGGCATCAACGATGTATTATACACCGGCGTCGCCTCACAAATCGATCCTACAAGCGTCAAATTAAAGGCACTTGAAGGAGGGATCCGGGTGCTCGAGCAAAACTATGAATATGACCTCGTCAGCAAAGAAAAAATACTCGAAAAATACATAGACAAAAACATCACAGGATACCAGATCTACGGAGACCGAAAGGAGCTTGTAGAAGGGACTCTCCTATCCTACTCTGGCGGCCAAGTCGTCTTAAAGACAAAGCAAGGTGTCTTAAAGATTATCTCCCTTTCGGAATTCGACCTCCCAGAGCTCCCAGAAGGCCTTATAACAAAGCCCACTTTGCACTGGATGATTGAGGCAGACGAAAGCGAAAACAAGTCTCTGGAGCTCAGCTACATGACGTCTGGGATGAGCTGGAAGGCAGACTACGTCACAGTAGTCAACGCAGACGACACAATCCTCGATTTAACGGGATGGGTGACCATCACAAACAACGCAGGGACAACCTTCAAAGATGCTTCGTTAAAGCTTGTGGCAGGAGACGTTAACAGGGTATACGACTACGACGCTATAGCAAGCGGTGACAGATATATGGCGATGGAATCAAAAGCAGCCGCCCCACAATTTACTGAAGAATCACTTTTTGAATACCATCTTTATGACCTCCAGCGCCCAACGACTCTGAGGGACAAGGAGCAAAAACAGATCGAGCTTCTTTCAGGAAACAACGTAGATGTGGAAAAAGAGTTTGTCTACGAGAACACACGCTGGTACACATCCAACACCAAGGTTCGAGTGATGCTGAACTTCGAAAACACAGAAGACAACAACCTTGGAATGCCTTTGCCGAAGGGACGCGTCAGAGTCTTCAAAAAGGATTCAGAAGAAAAACTCCAATTCATCGGGGAAGACAGCATAGACCACACGCCAAAGGACGAGACCCTGCGCATATTCGTGGGCGAGGCCTTCGACGTATTAGGCGAGCGAAAGCAGATGGACTACAACATCCTCGCCGGATGGTACGAGTACGAATGGGACGTGATCCTCAAAAACCACAAAGACGAAGACATCACGGTGACTGTGCTCGAAAACACTGGCGGAGACTGGGAAATTGTTAAAGAGAACTACCAGCACGAAAAGGAATCCAACAACAAGATAAAGTGGAAAATTCCCGTGGAGCCAAACAGCGAATCCAAACTGACCTACAAGATTAGATACAAAAGATACTAACCCCCAGGAGATACTAGAACAAAATTGAGATGAGGAAGGAAGTCTTGCTGCCGATTTTAGCAATCCTCCTCATCCTCCTAAATTATTTTCTTCCCACTAAAACCCTCCTCGAATTAATCACCTTAGACTTTATTCTTTATCTTGGCATCCCCTTCTTCGTTCTTTTTAAGGTTTTTAAGGAGCAACCGAAAAATTTTGGAATACAAAAGAGAAACCTGAAACTTGGATTGAAATACTCCATTATACTGCTGATACTGGCCCTACCCTTCATGCTCTACGGCTCACAGCTTTCCGATTTCAAAGCCTACTACCCATTTTGGCCAGCCGCCAGGGAAAACGTGTCTTCCTTCATCTACTTCGAACTACTCATTGGAGTAAGAATGATGGCAACAGAATTCATCTATCGAGGACTTTTACTCTTCAGCCTTGCAAAAATAATTAAGCCGAACCACGCAAACCTCATCCACTCATTCATCTACATGCTCGCACACATCGGAAAACCCTTCCTGGAAGTCCCCTACAGCTTCGGTGCAGGCCTCGTATTCGGCCACGTTGATCTGAAATGTAAAAGCATTCTTCCAAGCTTTCTAATGCACTACATATCAAGCATAATGTTCGATGCAATGGTGATTATGCTTTAACCAGGTGTTTTCAAGATATTTCTTCCCGGACCTGTCTCTTCTATGAGGTCAACTTCGAGTTTTAGGAGGTCTTTCACTGTTTGGTTTTCTGTGTTGAGGGTGAATAGGGTGGTGTTGCCGTAGGTTCTGGTGGCTTTGATTAAATTCAGTTCCTCTAGTTTTCCCCAGTGGTTGAATAGTGCACCTTTGCTGATGCCTGCGAGTTCTTGGATTTCTTTTTTTGAGTAGTCGTCTCCGATGTTGTCGATGAAGGCGTCTAGGATTCGGATGAATGGATTGTCGCCAAAGAATCGGATGAGATTTGATTCGTCCATTGTATTATTACTTAGGCAGTTAGGTTTATAAATATGCACTTTCAAAGTATATTTCAATGGACATCAAAAATAACGATAAATTTCTAGAAGCCAAACTCCTCTTCAAGCTAGCCAGACGCCGAAACTGGGGCGCCAGCCACACATCCTTCCACAACCTCACCAAAGGATTCAAACCCAAAGACCAAAAACAAATCAAAAAAATCGCAGAACAACTACTAAAAACAGGATTCCTCATCAAAAAACCCACATCTTACGGCCTAGAAATCTCATTGAATTCAAACAAAAGCAAGCAGATAAAACAAAAAATAAAGGAAATGCTTGGAGAATACACCAAGTAATACTCTAGCGAGCTAAATAATCCACGACGTAAGCAGCGTAATGTTTGACGCGATGGTGATTCTACTCTGAGTACTTCTCACCATTGGATTTTTTTACTTCTCATTCATAATACCATATGATGTCCCCTACGTCTAAAAGATTTTTTTGGAAGGGTGGTGGAATCCCCCCACAACATGGAATCCCATCGGATGATGCTTTGGCTCCAAAGCGCATGGGTGAAATGGGAGGAGATCAAGATGACGTTTTTCAGGAAGGGCGAAACGCATATGCGGCATACATTAAAAAAGAGTTTACTCCTAGCTACAGGGACTGGCATAGGAAGGCGCTCGAATTCTTTGGAGGAATAGATAGGAAAGTGGATTCTGGCGGAGTTAATGCATGGACGGAAGAAGCATTTTCCTGGTCTGACGAGGAAATAAAATTCCGCCACAGCATGGAAGCATCGATTAGACAGTTTTTAGAGGAGAATCAAGGTCCGGTAGGTATTGATTTTTTCAGAAGGATAACGAAATCAAACTTGCCGAAGGGTGCTCAACTTTTAGTTGGTATCAGCAGCCACAGGATAAGAGACGCCGTCACTCCTGATCGTCTTATAGAGGAATACAATACCCAGCTGGCAAAGTACCTTCTTGGAGAGGGTGAGAGACCAGTATTCTCCCCCCCTGCTCCGGAGGAGGTGGAAGCAGAACTTATCCGACGCGCGAGCGGGAAGTTACGTCAGGAGGATGCCGTAGAGATTAATGAGTCACTTGAGGATATAGCGTTCCTCATGAAAAAGCGGGCCTCCGAAAAGGGTGGTTCTATAAACAACACCGGATTTCGCGGTGAAAAAACATGGCATGAAAGCAGGTTCATAGATGAAGTACTCTATGAGTTATCCTCCAATGCACTGCATTTTATCCCAAAAAGCGGGGGTAGAATCGATTTAGGGGGGGAGTCAAACAAGGACACGGCCACCTTCACTGTTGAGGATAACGGTTCTGGAATTTTAAGGGAGAACCTATCAAAAATCTTTAAACCCGGCTGGACTACACGCGAAAGGCCGGATACGAAAGGAACGGAAACTGGCGGACTTGGTCTCGACCTCGTGCGCGGAATAGTCGAACACGTATTTAATGGCAGAATTGTGGTGGAATCCAATGGTTTTAAATACGATCCTCAAACAGAACTCGTTACTCCGAGTAACGTTACAACTGGGACAAAATTCACGATCACCTACCCAAATAAGCCACCCAAAGAAGCACTGGTTGTCTAGAATTGATGTTTAACCAAAGATTAGGGATACCTTTGTAGGAAATGGGATATGAGTTATCCTACCATAATAAATGTCGCGTCTCTTATACTCTGTTTTTTCTTCCTTAGATTGATATTTCACTGTTTGCACGTGTCGTTTTAGCTGTTTTGGCCGATGACTTTGATTTTTATTCCCACCCTCGATAGTATACATTATGGATACACTTAAAATCAATATTTCGCTGCCGGTCGAAATGTACAAACAAGCGAGGATCCTCGTTGACAGGGGACTCTATGCCTCTTTTTCTGAGATGGTAAGAAATGGCATCAGAAACGAGGTGGATATGCAAAGAGAGATAAACCCCGATTTTGTCAAATCCATCTCCAAGGCTGAAAAAAGCGGATTCGTGGAATTTAAAAACGGAAGAGCCCTCCTCAAGGACCTGCATGAAGCGGTCTAGAATCCAAGTTCCAAAAAAAGTGAAAATATACAGGCCTGCACGTTCAAATCTTTTCAGAGAGGATTATGCAGCAATAATCCGAAAAAACAAGGCGTTACAAGAAAGGATAGATAAAAAGTTACTTCAGATACTTAAAAATCCTGAAGCATACAAGCCATTGAAGAGCCCGCTCCAGGGATACAGACGCGTGCAGGTCGGATCGTTTGTTATCACGTTTAGGATACAAGGAGATCTAGTCCGCTACGTAAGGATCGCACACCACGACAAAATCTATAGCCTATTCCACGATTAGTTTTTTCTACCCAAGCACTGTCAGCGTCGCGTCCCTTATCCCGGGCCCCGCTCCGATTATGAGTATTACAAGTTTTATTATCCTTCTAGAAAAAGCATCATCTTTTAGGTCCCGGTCGATTATGTAGAGGGCTGGGATCAGAAACAAAAGCTTCAGTGGATACATCACTGCTGCGGTCCCTGTGAGTTCGATCAGCGCGGTCGGGAGAACGTGCTTTTCTGCGAAACCTAAGAAGTCTATCCCCACAAACGTTGCCGAAGCGTCCAGAAGGTGCCCTGCGACGATGAGGTAGTTGTATTCAAAGCGCAGGAAATCGAAGCGTTTCACCTGCATCAAAGCCCAGAGAAAAACGAGCGAAAGCGTGAGGAAGCCAGCGATATAAGCTAACGGCCACCACTGCTGGACGTGGGAGAAGATCAGGTATGTGTTGTATGAAAAAAGCCCCCATCCAACGATGACCATAGTCCAATAATAGCGGATTTTCAGGTAACGCTGGACCATCAAAGCCAAGAAAAGCACAGCAATAGTCAAAACAAACATGGAAAAAAAGATGCCAGGCGCCACCAACCAGAAGTTTCCGGGGTAATCGACGTAGCCGGGGTAAAAGCCATATCCTTGGTCAACTAGCTCGCGGGCAGACCCCCCAAAAAAGATGAATCCGAGAAGGCTTACAGCAAAATATTCATCCACCTTCACTTCGAATCTCTTTAAAAGCGGGATGATAAGATAAAAAACAGAAAGCCCAAGAATCAAACCATAAGTCGGAGTATTAATCCAGTTGTAACCCGCCTCCACAAAATTATAATGGAAAAACTCAAAAATACGTGCTGCTACGTCCACCATACCATTTATATAAGCTTCCTACCTATTATAAGTCTCTCAATTATGAGAAATCATTAGAAAAAGAGGGTTCAGTGGTCGAATGTTCCAATGTTTGGGACAGGCTTGCGTGGACCAGATGAAGAATTCTTTATCTAGCCGCCCAGCATACGACATGCCTTCTAGTAATCCAATAAACGATGGGAACCATACATAAACCCAGAAGCGGCTCATTAGCCTATCTACCCCGAAAAAGGGCGAAAAAGGAAACACCTAGAATACACCACTGGCCAACCGCAGAAGATGGAGAGGTTAAGCCCCAAGGATTTGCTGGATACAAAGCAGGAATGACCCACCTAATGGCAGTAGACAACACAAAAAACAGCGTGACAAAGGGATTAGAGGTGATGATCCCTGTCACAGTAGTCGAAGTTCACCCCATGAGGATTGCAGCAATTAGAATCTATAAAGAAGGCTACTTCGGTAAGAAAACTAAAAAAGACATTTACGCCGAAATGCCAGAAGAGCTAGGCTCAAGGCTGACAAAACCCAAAAAAGAGAAAAAACCGGACATAGAAAAGGCACTCAAAGAACTGGGGGAAATATCTGATATTAGATTACTAGCCCATACGCAACCTTCCAAAAACAGCACCCCAAAAAAGAAACCAGACATCATGGAAGTGGCCTTAAGCGGCCCCAAAGAAAAAAAACTGGAATACGCAAAAAGCATCCTAGGAAATGAGATCACGATATCTGACATATTCGAGCCAAACCAATACGTAGACATAACCTCAGTGACAAAAGGCAAAGGATTCCAGGGGGCAATCAAGCGCATGGGGATAAAAAAACAACCTAGAAAATCAACAAAACGCACAAGACACATCGGCACAGGCGGGGCATGGACACCAACAAAAAAGCTTTGGACCGAACCGCAGGCCGGCCAAATGGGATACCACACACGAACCGAATTCAACAAAGTGATAGTGAGCATCGGATCCGAGGGCGAAAAAATAACCCCAGCCGGCGGCTTTTTGAGATACGGACCAGTTAAGGGGAGCTATGTCGTGCTAAAAGGGTCAATTCCTGGACCAACAAAAAGGATAATCCGATTCACACCCGCAAGAAGGCCTCCAAAAAAGGAACCCAGCTACGAGATAACAGAAATCAATTTAAGATCAAAGCAATAAAGGAGAAATGGCAAACATCTATTCGATAACCGGAAAAGTGGTAGGCAACATAGAACTTCCCACTGTTTTTTCCACAGAATACCGCCCAGATCTAATCCAGAGAGCTGTGGTAAGCGAACATTCCAAGTCCAGACAAAGTTACTCCACCAATCCAGTGGCAGGACTTCAAACAAGCGCAGACTACTTCGGAAACAGGAGACACACCTATCGGATGACAATAAACCGGAGCCAATCAAGGCTCCCAAGAATCAAACCCGGAGGAGGAGGTCTTGGAAACGTCAGACGTGTTCCCCAGTCCGTAGGAGGAAGACGAGCCCACCCCCCTAGAGGCAAGAAATACATAAAATCCCTAAACAAAAAAGAATACCAAAGAGCACTGGAATCAGCGATTGCCACATCATCAAAGGCTGATTTAGTAGCCCTGCGAGGCCACAAAATCGAGAAAGTATTAGAGATGCCGTTAATCGTAGAATCCAAATTCGAAGAGATCAAAAAGACAAAAAAGGCAACCGAAACACTTGCCAGCCTCGGATTAGGATCAGATCTTGAGAGGTCAAAAAAACCCTCTCAACAAAGCGGAAAAGCCAAGTCAAGAGGGCGACCCAGGCGATTCAAAAAAAGCGTATTAGTCGTCATTGAAAAAGACCAGGGAGTAAAAAAGGCATTGGAAAACATACCTGGAGTAGACGTATGCGAGCTAAAAGACTTAAATGTAGACCTGCTAGCACCAGGCACACATGCCGGACGCATGACTTTATGGACTCAAAACGCAATTGAAAGACTAAGAAAATGAATCCATACAAAACACTACTATACCCTCTAATGGGGGAAAAAGCAACTACTCTTCGAGAAAGAGAAAACAAGCTCACATTCATCGTAGAACGCAAAGCAAATAGAAGCCAAATCAAAGAGGCAGTAGAGACGCTTTACTCAGTGAAAGTGGTGTCAATAAACACGATGATCACAACCGAAGGAAAAAAGAAAGCTCATGTTCGCCTCTCAGAAAAGGATTCCGCCGAAGAGGTAGCATCCAACTTTGGCGTACTATAAGAAAAATGGGAAAAAGACTAATAACTCAACGAAGGGGTCGGGGAACGGCAAGATACAAGTCACCAGGTCATAGGTTCAAGGGAAAAGCATTTTATCCCTCAAAAAAAGAAGTAGCTGAATCGATATCCGGGCAGGTCATAGAGATCTTAAATGATCCAGGAAGAACCGCACCCCTAATGAAGGTGCTCCTCGAAGACTTCAGAGAAATACAGACAATAGCCCCCGAAGGCATATGCGTAGGGGATTGGCTTAGCATCGGGCAAACAAAGAAGATCTCCCTCGGAGACATACTGCCATTCAGCATAATACCAGAAGGAACAGAAGTATGTAACCTAGAACTCAATCCAGGAGACGGAGGAAGCTTTGCCCGTTCATCTGGAACATTCGCATCAATAGTATCCCATCAGGGGGGGTCAACCTACCTCAAGCTTCCCAGTAAAAAAACGATTTCAGTGAGCAACAAATGCAGAGCGACGATAGGCAGAGCGGCAGGCTCAGGGCGAAAAGACAAACCATTCGTACACGCAGGTCAAACTCACTATAAAAGAAAGGCGAAAAACAAGATCTACCCAGTTGTGCGCGGAGTCGCAAAAAACGCCGTCAACCACCCACACGGCGGAGGAAGGCACCCCCACGCGGGATCCGGATCCTCTGTGTCTAGAAACGCGCCGCCAGGCCGAAAGGTAGGGCACATCGCACCCAAACGAACAGGAAAAAAGAAAAGATAAAACAAAATGGCTCGAAAAATATTCACATATAGAGGACATGAAGTAGAGGAACTCAAGGCCATGCCCATGGAAGAATTAATACCCATCCTCCCCTCAAGAGCGAGACGAAGCATTAAACGCGGATTCTCAGATCAAAAGAAAAAACTGGCAGAAAGGATAAAAAAAGCAAGTAATCAACTATCACAGGGGGGAAAACCTAAACCAATTAAAACACATGTAAGAGATATGATCGTTCTACCCGAAATGTTCGGGTTAACCATGGCAATATATGCGGGAAAAGAATACATGCACGTAATAATCCAACCAGAGATGCTGGGAAAATACCTAGGCGAGCTCACAATGACGCGAAAATCAATCAAGCACAGCTCTCCGGGCGTAGGAGCTACCAGGTCATCTATGTTTGTGCCGATAAGATAAGATGAAACTAAACTACTCAAGCGAACCACAAAACCCAGATAAGGCAGTTTCAGCCATGGCAAGAGACCTCGACATAAGCTTCAAGGACGCAGTAAACATTTCAGTAAAGCTAAAGGATATGCGATTAAATGATGCCATCGAGTTAATGGAAGCAGTAATAAAACTAGAAAAATCCGTTCCATACCTCCGATTCCAAACCGGAATAGGCCATAGGAAAGGAACACACCAAGCAAAAATCGGAAAATACCCTCAAAAAGCTGCCTTAAAAGCCAAGGCAATGCTTGAAAACCTACGCTCCAACGCAGAAAACAAGGGATTAGACACAGAAAAACTCAGAATAACCCACATACAAGCACAATTAGGCATAGGGAGAGTCCGGCGCCGGCCAAAAGGCAGATGGAAGATGTGGACGCGACAATTCGTAAACCTTCAGGCTATAGCGGAGGAAAAAAAGAATTAGCAAGATGGCAATGGAAAGACACTTCATACAGGAGGGCGTCATCCGCTCAGAGATAGAAAGCTACCTGCGGAAAGAACTAAATAGGGCAGGATACAGCGGCATAAACATTCAAAAGACGCCTCTCTCAACAAGGGTTACACTCTACGTAGAAAAACCCCCCCTAGTTATCGGCCGCAAAGGGAAAAGAATCAATGAGATAACAACCCTCCTAAGGGAAAAATACGGCATAGAAAACCCTGAAGTCGACGTCCAAAGAATCGAAAATCCATTGCTTGACCCCAATATCCTATCAAGACGAATTGCCGTAGCCCTAGAGCGAGGAATGAACCGAAGAAGAGTGGCCTACAAGGCCATAAGGGCAGTCATGAGCACAAAAGCGAGAGGGATAGAAATAATACTGTCCGGAAAAATATCCGGGAAAGGCGGCCGCTCCCGAGTGGAAAAATACGGTGAAGGCTACATGAAAAAAGCAGGAGACAGCCTCAAACTCGTTCAAATCGGATCGACTCAAGCAAACCTGAAAGCAGGGGTTATCGGAGTAACAGTCAAAATTGTATTACCTGGCACCAAATTCCCCGATCAAATCGGAGTCCTTCCAATAGAGGATCCGAAACTCAAAAAAGAGGAAGAATTAGCAAAAAAGCCAAAGGGAGAACCCGAAGGAACAACCGAAGAACAAAAAGACGAATCATCAGAAAAAAAGAAAAATGCAAAGGAGCCCCAATCAAAGGAAACGGAAGAGTCGCCAGTAGAAGCCAAAACGAAAAAAGGCAAAGACTTAAAAAAAGAAAAATCCTCGGATTTAAGCGAACTGAAAGGGCTCGGCGCAAAGGCAGCTGAAAAACTTAATGCCGCAGGGATAAAGTCAAAAGAGGAACTTGCCAAAGCGGAACCCAAAACATTAGCTGAAAAAACCGGTCTTTCAGAGAAAAAAATCGAAGGCTGGAAAGGCGAAATCAAAAAATAGATATTTAAAAGCTTAAAGACACATATAATAGGCGATTGTTCGCAATCACATATTTCGGATTGCAGAGCATCATCCTTTAATCATTGCAATCCGATATGTCACTTTCACCGAAATGGCAGTGCTAAACGCAAAAACAATCTGGGACATGGGATTAGAAGAAATCGAAGAACGATTGACTCAGATGGAAAGCGAATTGATGAAGATTCGCGGGGTCCTCTCATCTGGGGGGATACCAGAAGACGTAGGAAAAGCCCGCGAAATAAAGCGAACCATCGGCCGGCTGAACACAATAAAAGCAATAAAACAGAAAAAAGAAAACGAACAACCAGCAAAACCAGAGAAAAAAGCAGCCAAAAACACACAAAAAAAACAAACAAAAGAGACATTAAAAAAGACAAAAACTAAAAAAACTATACAAAAGACATCCAAGAAATGAACTGTCCTAGATGTGGACTCCCCGAGGAACTTTGCGTCTGCGAAGAGATGACAAAGGAAGGGCAAAATATAAAAGTCCGCAGCGTTAAAAGAAGATACGGAAAATTTGTGACCATAGTCGAAGGTTTCCAGGGGGTCGATATCCACAAAATCGCAAAGGAGCTAAAACAGCACCTAGCATGTGGGGGGACATCAAAGGACAACTCAATAGAACTTCAAGGAGATCATAAAAACAAGGTGAAAGGAGTACTCATAAAGACAGGCTTTCCCGAGGACGCAATAAAAGTTCTCTAGCAGGGCTGATCAAACACTTCCCTTTCTTCCAAGATGATAACTCCCTATAACATATTACGCCACGAATATGTGGGATTGACCATAACAGTTAATAACTCAAACACCCAGATAACAGGGGAAATAATAGACGAAACAAAGCAAACATTCACAATCAAAACAAGAAACAAAAGACAAAAAAAAATACTAAAAAAAGACAACACATTCGAAGTGAAGCTCAAAGACCTCAAAATTGAGGTATCAGGAAGCTTACTATCCCAACGACCCGAAGAAAGAATAAAAAGGAAAACACGAATAATATTTGCCTAAAAAAAATGGCCGAACAAATATGTAAGGACCCAAAATGCCCATTTCATGGGAGCTTATCCACGAGAGGGGCAGTATTTGAAGGGACCGTAAAAACGGATAAAATGCAGCAGACTGTGGTAGTCCAAAGAGAATACATTAAAAAAAATAAGAAATTTGACCGCTATGAACAACACAAATCTCGGATATCCGCTCACAATCCAACATGCATCAACGCCAAAGTAGGCGACAAAGTAAGGATAATAGAGTGCCGCAAACTCAGCAAAACCGTGAGTTTCGTGGTCATAGAAAAATCAGAAACCAAATAAAATGGC
>JBDREA010000035.1:0-2441 GCA_043820265.1 Candidatus Altarchaeota archaeon
GAACCCACCTTGGCGAGCGTAATGTAGAAAATTCACATGTTTGAGCCCGAAGGGTGAGTTTGTGAATTTTCAATGGAGCGAGCTTAGATGGGTCAAAAAATGTATGCTGAAGCGAAAAGGGGTACTTTTTCAAAGCTCTCACCGATCATCTTGTGCACCACTGCAAAACCTACCCGGCAGCTTCAACCCGGCTACAAACTATCGAAATGTAATATTGACAGGAAAATCCGAGACGAGATTACATACTATGCTCTGTTTCTTTTCGAGGAGGTCTGATATAAAAAGCAAAAATTGCCGACGCAGCGTAGGACATGGTAGCAAGCCCGAAAGCCAAGTAGTAGCTACCCGTCTTGTCAAATGCATAACCGGCAAAAAGCGGTCCAGCTAAACCGGCAATCGCATACGCAGTTGTCAGTAATCCGATGAGCTCTCCAAGGGAACGTGCCCCAAAAAACTCCCCTATGAGACCCGGAAGGAGAGGCGCCCTTCCCCCATAGAAGAACCCAAATACGATACTGAATACATAAAGCATCCACGTATTCCTGGTGAACATAAGCCAGACCAACGTCAAGACACA
The DNA here is from genome assembly GCA_043820265.1 of Candidatus Altarchaeota archaeon. Classification (GTDB taxonomy): domain Archaea; phylum Altiarchaeota; class Altiarchaeia; order IMC4; family JBDREA01; genus JBDREA01. The sequence continues at coordinate 578 of JBDREA010000035.1, forward strand.
CGCGCTAGACGAAAAAAAGATACCATTCTTAAATCCTATCTTATCAGAACTTGCCCCAAGGACTATCCTTCCCAGTATACTGAAAAGGCCAGCAAGCCCTAATGCACTTGCTGCGGTTATCGAAGAGATCCCTCTGTCAGTGGCAAAAGGTACTATGTGAACCATCACCATGACCAAGGGAAAACAGGAAAAAAGATGGACAGCATATGCCTGCCAGAAGGACTTTGTCTTAATGGCCTCGTTTCTGCTCCATCCTTTCTTCTGTCCTCTTTCATTTCTCGGCTGACTCTGTCCCTTTGAAACCGATAACGTGCCTGCATGATCGTCGAGATTCATCCTTGCTCCGTAAGGCTTGAGTCCAAGTTTTGCCGGACTGTCAACGAGAACCAATATAGCCAGTATAAGCAACAGAAGCCAAAAAGCACACCCCATAATCAATAAAGCGATTCTCCAATCATAGAGCCGGATAAGATAATCAGAAAGGGGCGATAGAACCACAGATCCCAACCCTATTCCAGAAAAACTTATACCCAACGCAAGACCTTTATTTCTTTCAAACCACTCTGTTATCGTTACTGTGGGAAGTGTCCAGACTACACCCGATCCTATACTCGCCACTACCCCGTAATATATATACAGGTCCCATATATTGCGGCTGTATCCACTGAGGATCATACCCACTCCTATGAAACAAGCGCTAAGCCCGAGCATCAGTCTAGAGCCAAATCTGTCTATCATTCTTCCCATTATAATGGATGAGATACTATACACGACGGTATGGACCGAAAACACCCCGGAAGTCAATGCTCTGCTACAACCAAACTCATTCTGTAATGGTTTAAAGAAGACGCTGAAAGAAAAGAAAATACCGTATGACATCGCTATGAAGAAGGCACAGACAACGATAATCCAGCCATAAAAGAATTTTCTATCGTCGGACACAGCCCTTGATCCCCCGCAAATGAAAAGGCCCGAGTCTTACGTTCACGTCTATCGGCCCTCGAAAATCAATTGACTCGAGCCTTATGGAGTTATCTCCAAGATAATCTGCCTTTGCGAAATCCGCCGACTCGTCCTTCTGCGATACCTATCCTTAGTGCATCTTCAATCGCCGAAGGGACGAGTCTTGTTAACTGCTTATCGTTGCAAGAACGAAAACTGCTACGGTGCTACCCCTTGGCGCTTTGGCCCCTCACAGAAAGAACCGGACAAGGGGATCTCCTTATAACCTTTTCAGCCACGCTCCCCAAGAAGATGTGGCTCAACCCTGACCTGCCGTGGGTACAGATAACGATCAAATCAGTCGCTCTCTCCTTCGCGACTCTCACGATTTCTTCCGCCGGAAGACCCACTTCGACGGCTCCCCCTTCAAATAAAGCTTCATTGCCGGATCCTTTGATAATTTCTTCTATCCTTTCAGCGCTGTCACGTTTTTTTCTTTCCAAGAGTTCGTCAACGGAATCAATAGGAACCGCGAAAGCCTTGATCGCGTTCATTTCACCAATCCACTCCTGGGAAATTACGTGCAAAACCAGAATCTTTGCTCCAAAGTGCCTTGCAACAGCGGTAGCATGGTCCAGTACGCACAGGGAAAGGGGAGAAAAATCAACAGGCATCAATATCCTCTTAATCTCAATCGCTTTTAATTCCTCCATTCTTTGTTACCTCCTTAATATGTGCTAAAATCGCTTCGTGAAGTGTGGGCAGGTTGACCTTTCGCAGTATTCTCGCCGCCGATGCGTCCACATGCTATACATTCGGAGAGGCCACATCCTTCAGAGGGATAAAGCATGCCGTGGCTGAAGCCAAACTCCTGAGCAGAGTGGGACGCGGGACAGGACCATCATGTACGTTAAAGATAAGG
>JBDREA010000036.1:0-7771 GCA_043820265.1 Candidatus Altarchaeota archaeon
TTAAGTAACTCGACAAGTTTATCTTTTCCCTTAGGCGTCAACCGGTTAAGGAATCGGCGGATGAACAGGTGTTTTTTCAGTTCGCCTCCGATATCAGCGCGCCAGGCATTTTCATAGTCGGGGTTACTTAGATGCCTTGACGCCAGGCATCCCATCACGACGCCTCCGCCTGTCGTTGCTTTGAGCTGTCCTGCTGCATCCCCCACCAATACTTGGTTTCCTTTTGATGTTGCAAGCGCTGGATCATGGATTGGTATGACTCCATAGGTTTTGTTTTTTATTTTATCTGATCTCAGCCTTCCTTCCTTTCTCAGAGATTTCACAAAGGCTTCGAGGTGGGGAGTCGGATTATCCTTGGTTGCCAAACCAACCCGGCAGAGGTCTCCTGTAGGTATTATCCAGTTGAAGAAGTCGGGGTTGTTCAAATGCAGTTCAACGAAGTCTGAATCGCATTCTAACTTGAGGTCGTATTGTGCGCCTATCAGGAATTTCTTTGGGCTTTTAAAGCCGAGTTTTTTTTGCAGGGCATAGTCGACTCCGGTAGCCAAAACCGTCTTTTCTGCTTCGTAACTGTTTTTTGTCCCTGTTAGAAAAGTGTCTTTTATGTTCTGGATTCGCTCAAATCTTACATCCACCCCCCTATCAAGTGCCTGGTTTAGGAGTTCTTGATCGAATGCGCTCCTTTCAAGTATGTAGGCCCTGGGTTTTTTATCTTCGATGATGAGTTCCACGGAGCTTGGAGAATAAATCTTTGCGCCGCGCACTTTGTGGATAAGCGAGGATTTGGGTTTGATGCCAAGTTTTGATAACCCTGAAACGCTGATTATTCCCGAACAGTGTATAGGTTGTCTTTTATGCTCCTCAAAGAGGATTACGTCATTTGTTTTCTGCACGTTGGCTGCCCCATAGCATCCAATTGGACCTCCCCCGACGATAGCTAAGTCGTATTGCACCTTAATCAAACCATGAATCTGAAAACTAGATGATTCGGCCTGGACCTCCCCTTGACCCCCTTTTCATCTCCAGCATTCTTTTCTTCAGATTATTTGTTATCATATAGGAGGGATCTTTTGATTTTTGATTTTCTATTTTAATGAACTTTTTTTCTTCAAGTATTTTTGCCTGCTCGGTTATTGCGGTGCGTCCCTTGTTTAAAAGAAGGGCGGCGTCCGTAGATTTGACGACCCCCATCCGTAGAAGAAGCTGTACCAAACCCTTTGCGTCTTCCATCCATTCTTCGCTTCCGTCAAGCTGGAAATCATACTTTAATCTTTTTTGATCTGTGAGAATCGTGGTCTTGGTCATAGCATCCCCCCCGGGCATTTCCCGGGAAGATGATTGGATGCCGATGCCTATCTTTTTTGATATCTCTTCGCTTTCCTTTAATAAGTTGTGGAATTTCTTCTTCTTGGAGATATATGGCTCGTCTGATGAATCTGGATCGGATTCGTGCTCATCTACCCGAGAATCCCTTTCTTTCTGTTGTTCGACCAAATCTGCCGTAACATCCTTTCGATCTTTGGCTGGCGCTTCTTTCTCCAACGCAGCTTTCTGGGCTTCTTGGATTACCTCTTCATTCGAAAAAGATAGATTCTTTTCGGCTTCAAGTCCCCGTTGATTTATGTAAAGCTCCCGTTCGGCTGACTTAAGCCTTTCTTCCAGCTCCAAGCGTTTGGCGTGCTCGGCCCTAAGATGATAGGTCAAGGCCTTTATCTGTTCAGCCAATACCGTGTCACCCAACTCCTCTGGGGGGACGGGTTTCCCGTTTGGTGATATTGCTTTTTTATGCCATACCTCAAGTTCACTTTCCAATTCTATGATGCGTTTTTCGCTTTTTTCGAATTGTTTTTGCAACTGAAGGAAATCGCTTAACCGAAGGTCTTTTTTTGAATCCTTCAATTCATCAGTTTCTTCCATCCTATTTTCTCAGATCAATTATGTCTTCAGGTTCGGGTCCTGTAGAAATAAGGGTTATCTTTCGGTGAAGCTCTGATTCGATCAGTTTGATATATGTTTGAGCATCTTTATCGAGGCTTTCATAGTCTCTTATCCCAAATGAATCCGGGAATAATTTGTCCAGGCATGTTACTGCAATCTGTGTTGCGCCATTCACTCTCGTTGAATACTTCGCCAACTCGAAATCGAATTTACCTATCTTTCTTGGTCGGCCCGTCACGGTCCCGACTTCTTTGAGGTGTTGGGCTATTATCTGGTTGTCGTTTTCTCCTTTGTGCCCTTCGGCCTTTGCTCTCTCAAGGATTCGCTCCCAAAGATCGTCTCCTTCGATTTCCTCGTTAATGAGGTAGTGAACGAAGGGGTCGTGGCCGACTCGGCTCATATAAGCCTTGAAAACGACTATTACTTCATCGACTCTTGTAGGACCTACTCCGACATCAGCGCAGGCGGATGACGCTGATGTGTCCTTGCTTGTGACGTAAGGGTAGTTTCCGTAGTAGAGAGACAGACCAAATCCTTGGCTTGCTTCAAGTAAAACGTTGTCATTTTTATCGAGGGCGTCGTTTACTAGTTTTGGGACGTCTACTAAGTAATCATCCAGTTCCTCGAATTCCTTTGCCTGCTTGGCTATCCGGTTCACCCGGTCGGCGTTGGCTGGGCCGCATCCACTTCCGGTTGTGCCGATTTTTTTCGAGTTATCAGATACATCAGCAAGTCTATGTTTCTCTTCGATGATTATGCACCTGTAGTCGATGAACAGCCTTCCGGCTGTGCCTGTCATCTCTATTTCTTTTAGAAGCCTGTCTGGATCAACTAGTACGCCTGCGCCGATTAGTAGTTTGGATTCCTCGTTTACGAATCCGCAAGGAATCATCCTTAGGCCGAATTTTTCGCCGTTTTTATACACTGTGTGGCCTGCATTCGGTCCCACGCCTGCGCGCGCTATCACTGGAGGATTATCGTTTACGGCAAGATAAGACACTATCTTTCCTTTTCCTTCGTCTCCAAAGTGTCCTCCGACTATTACAGAAAGCATTGTAGTTGAAGAGTTTGGAACCAGGATTATTAAATTTAGAACAATTCTTCGTCTTGAATATAGTTTTTTCCGAGCTTTAATGCTATTTCTGCTTTTGCCAGCTCCATTCCCAGGTATGCTGCGTGTTGTCTTTTTTCTATGAGATCTGTCCTTATTGCTTCTCGGTATATGTGAGTAGCATCTGTTCCTGTTATGATTGTCGTTGGCTTTCCTTTTTTGAAGTGGGCTGCATGGATTTGGCCGTCTGCCAGATAGATCTTAAAGTATTGGTTTTCCAGATTTGGCTCCGAGAGTTGAGCCTTCTTTCTTGGGACTTTGACGAGTTCGTCTGCTATGGGATTTTCTTTCTCTTTTTTTTCTTTTAGGCGAAGTAGGTCAATCCCCAGGTCCTTTGGCGGTTGACCTTTTTGTTTTGCCAGGTATGCCATTTGGACTGCGGTTTTCAGCTCCTTTACGCATCCTCGGGCCTTAGGGCTTGCTTCGGTTGCCAGGAGTAGCTCGATGCTTAGTTCTGATGCTATCGATGCTAGAATGGCGTTTATGCCAGGGCTGTCTGCATCCATCAATTCGTAGACGTTTCCTGCCCCCACCAACATAGTTGTGTTGGGATGCCTTCTTCGATATGAGATGTATGCTTCCAGGGAGGTGGTCATATTAGAAAGAGGAGGATTCATTATGGGATCAACTATGTATTTTTGGTAGCCGAACTGGTCCATTTGAAGGGTTATTTTTTCGAGGAGTTTCATCTTTCCCAAAGCCGTATTTGGGATGTCGCCCTTTTTATCCTGAGGGATGACTACAGCTGGGATTTTTAATCCTTCGGCGAGTTGGAGGGTCTGCTCTGAGAGGCTTATGAGAAGGTCTGCCTTCGATTTTATTGCGGCTTCTAATTCGTGGGGATTTAGTGTGTCCACTGAGACGGGAACCTTGACGACATTTTTAATGGCACTGATCAATTTCTTGACTTTGTCACTGTTGTCGACGCCTGCCACCATTCCGATATCGATTATCGAGGCTCCGCTTTGGGTGAAGTGTTTTGCCTGTCTTTGAATCTCGGTTTTTGTTAGCAGGGGTGCATCAACGATTTCTGCGATTATTTGTGTGATTCCGTTAAGAGTTGGTTTATCGGATTGGCCTATCTTTTTTATCCAATCCGCAGGCCTTTGGCTTTGCCCGAGAATCTTCTTGTTTTTCTTTCTGATTTCTGCTTTTAGTACCTCGTCTGCTGGTTTATGGGATGAGAAGGTTGTTGAATCGATTTTGTTTAGTGTGAAGGGGAGGTCTATTAAGTGTTTTGGGCCTTTGACGCAGTGAATCCCAAGTTTTTCCTTGACTATCGAAAAGTCGCCTTTTGCCTGGCCGGGAACGATTATCAGATCCTGATGTGAGATGTCTTTGGTTTTTAATTCGGCTAGGAGGGAACCCGGAGTAATAAGAGAGGAAACCTTAGTCTTTGATTGAAAGACTTCGATTTCATCAAATTCTGAAATGGTTTTTTCTACTAGACGACGAGAGTTTTCACCTGTTACGACCAGAATTTTCATGTATTTGCCTCGATAGGCTGATTAAACCACACTATGAGGCAATTCTCAAAGAGGATTTATAAAGGGTGCTGAGAATTTGTTTAGAGAAAATAATTTAGCCGCTTATTGTTCCGGTGGATTTTCTTTCGTAGTATTCTATACCGCCAGGTGAAGCAAAAGGTATCTTGTAGGTGATTGATACTTGGTATCTGAATTTGCCGCCTCCGATGTCTCCTAGGTCACCTACTGTGCCGCAGGTGTCGGCGGCGACAAGAAGGAATGGCTCGCCTGCCGGAACTGAAAGGCATAGATCTTCCACTTCAGCTGCGTTGCAGTCTTCATCCGGATCATTTGGGGCATTATAAGCAGCGGAAACATAATCAACTAATGAGAGGATGGGAAAAATGCTAGTGATTTGAGGTGTGTTAGTGTTGGGATCAAATGGATTGTCGGGATCGATAAGTTCGGTGAATGTGTCCCAAAATTCGTCTGGTACTTCATCGCAGCCTTCTGCTTCTCTTCTGAGAGTGACGTAATCATCTTTCTCTCTTGTTACCACTATATTTCTGCAGTACTCTGCAACCTCCGAAGGATCCAGTGATAAGTCCTGGTTGGTGGGTGCTACGCGCATGTCGCAGACCTGTATGTCTTGTCCGGCCGCATTCACAAAAAGCATGGATAAAACCCCTGTTGGAGTGCCTTCGACGTCATGGGTTTTGAACCCTGAAAGTATAGGATTAAGCTGTCCGAAGCCGCTCGCCATCATCGTGCCCGATCCCATGCTGAATATCCCAAGCTGCCACAAAGTGAATCCCACAGAAAGAGAGATTACAAGAGCCCAACCGTGGGTCATTATGAATTCCATGGCGCTCTGGGCCTTGGAACACTTTAGATGATGAGTTGAACTTGCTCGTCGAATTTCCAGTTTGCTGTTTTTTTCTTTTAGAGCCATATTCATGGATTTTCTTATTATCGTAGCGGAAGTCCAAGATTAAAAAGGTTATTACACCGAGGATAACTCTAATTTCTCAATCAAATCTTGTTCAAGGTGCTAAAGAACTCGAATTAGCCGCTTATTGTTCCTGTGGATTTTCTATCAAAGTATTCTATGCCGCCAGGTGACGCAAAGGGTATTTTGTAGGTGATTGATACTTGGTATCTGAATTTGCCGCCTCCGATGTCTCCGAGGTCGCCGACTGTGCCGCATGAGTCGGCTGCTACGAGAAGGACTGGTTCTCCAGCCGGCACTTGCAGGCATGCCGTCTCAACTGGCTCTGCGTGGCATTCGTCCGTTGGTGAATTAGGTTCATCGGCTGAAACGTATTCTATTAGTGATAGAACGGGGAAAATGGAAGCTTGCGCATTGCCAACAGGGGGGTCGTCTCCTCCGTCGCCGTTTCCGATTACATAGTTGACTGTCTCCCAAAATCCGTCGGGCACTTCTTCGCAGTCGTCTGTTTCTGCTCTAAGGGTAATATAATCTTCCTGGTCTCTGGTTACCGCGATGCCCCTGCAGTATTCGGCAGTTGTCATCTCGTTACCGAGGGAGGCGATGTCCTGGCCTAGGGGGGCTACGCGCATGTCGCAGACCTGTATGTCTTGCCCGGCCGCGTTCACAAAAAGCATGGATAAAACCCCTGTTGAGGTGCCTTCGACGTCATGGGTTTTAAACCCTGAAAGTATAGGATTAAGCTGTCCGAAGCCGCTCGCCATCATAGTGCCTGATCCCATGCTGAAAATCCCAAGCTGCCACAAAGTAAAACCAACAGAAAGAGAGATTACAAGAGCCCAGCCGTGGCTCATGATGAATTCCATGGCGCTCTGAGCCTTAGAACCGTTTTTTGAATTGCTTGAATGTAGAATTGAGTGGATTTTTTGGATTTTAGGTTTTTTGCCTTTGATTTGGAAGGCCATTTTAAGGGTTTGTTTCTTGTTATATATCGGGAAGTCCTGGGTTAAAAACGACGTTTTTAATTGATATCTACTTATTTGTTGGTAAATCGCATTTATTAAGTAAATTGCCGCATTCAATACCCACGACAAAACAAAAAAAAGACAGCATGACCACATACAACACATCAATCTTCATGGGAGAAGGGCTCGACTATATCGACAAAGCGTGCATAGAAATCAAAGACGGAAAGATTTCTGGATTAGACACCAAGCATAAACCCAAGAGTAAAGACTTAAAAGATCTCATTGCATTGCCTTCCCTATTCAATGCCCACACCCACATGGGAGACGCCTTCGCAAAGGAAGCATCTCTGGGCTTAAACGTAAGCAAGGCGGTCGGTTCAAACGGGAAAAAATGGAACCTCCTAAAACATAAGAACGTCAACGAACAAAGAGAAGCTATAAAAGGAACGCTTAGCTATCTCATCTCATCGGGTACGGCGGGCTTCTGCGATTTCAGAGAAGAAGGAAAGCTGGGGATACAAATACTTATTGAGACAATAGAAGGCTCGCCAGTAAAAACAGTGATATTAGGCAGAGAAGACGGGGCAGAAGGATCAAACGGTTGGGGGATAAATGTCTACTCAAAAGACGAAATCCTAAAAAAAAGAAAAGGAAGGATTGTAGCGATCCACGCAGGAGAAGCACCTGATGAAATACGAAAGGCGCTCGAATTAAAACCTGACATCATAGTTCACGCTACCAATGCCACAAACGAGGAAATCAAAGAGATATCCCGAAAAAATATTTCAGTCATAGTATGCCCAAGGGCAAATGCATCAATGGGGGTGGGATACCCTCCGGTAAGGCAAATGATAGACGCAGGGATAACTGTTGGGTTGGGAACAGACAACGTCATGGTTAATCAGCCCAATCTGTGGAGAGAGATGGAATATTTAATAAAATCGTCCTTTCTCCATGGCCCTCTGACGACCAGAGAAGTTTTTCAAATGGCGACTGTCAATCCAAGAAAGATATTCGGTCAAAGAGGTGGAACAATCGAGGAAGGACAACCGGCAGACTTAATATTCATCGAAAAAAACGCACCCAACCTTAACTACTCAAAAGACTTACTCGCAACAATCGTTACTAGATGCGAACCGGAAAACGTGAAAAAAGTAATGATCTCGGGAAAATTCGTCTACGAAAAATAAAATAGAAAATGAGACCTCGTGTGATTTGGAACACGGCTATGAGCCTGGATGGGATAATCGGGGTGCCAGAAAAGCAGTTGCCTCTTTCAAATGAAAAAGACAAGCTACGAGTCCAGAAGCTAAGAAGAGAGGTTGATGCCATCATGGTC
>JBDREA010000037.1:0-5008 GCA_043820265.1 Candidatus Altarchaeota archaeon
CCACAACAACACCGTCAACGCCTACGAGATATCTGGAGCCCTCAACAACCATTGGAACCTCAGCGACATAGGCAATTTCTGGGACGACTTTGAAATAAATGAAGGATACCCGGATACCTATATCGTCCCCGGCCCGGGTGACGGCGTAGATTACCATCCAAACAAAAATTACCCGCCAGTTCTTGAACCCTTCAGTAACATTACTGTTAGTGAGATGGGTTCGGTGATTATTCGTCCGGTCGCCTCTGACCCCAACGGCGACGTCCTAACCTACAGCATCGACAATTCAGTGTTCACGTGGAATGGAGTATACTTCCTCTGGAAGACCGGGCCCAGCTCAAGCGGAGAATATGACTTCACAGTTAATGTCACAGACGGCTTCCTATGGGATACTGAGACAGTCCACGTCACTGTAAGAAACAAATGCACGGTATTCAACAAAAAGTATTGGTGTTGGGAAGGATGCACCTGCCACTTCATAGACGACAACCTACCAGCAATGAAATAAATCAACAGAACACTGAATGAATTTTTTTGAGAGGGAAAAATTGGAGGTAAACAATCGGTAACGGATGGGGACAATTTATGGACCGGGGAATCTTTTCCGAAATCCAAAGATGAATCTCTTAATTTTTTCTTCTCCTCTGAGAAATTTTTCGTTTGCGAGTTCTATTAAATAAGAGATGTATTCTTCGGGTACAATCATTTTCCCATCTTTCATGATGGGTGCGTCAATCCTTTCTGTTGACAGTACTTCAACGATGTATCGCTCGGGTTTTACGTTTATGAGCCCGGTGCGTTTGAATCCTGATGCAATGGCTAATTCGATGACCGACTGGGCCTTATCCATGGTCTTTGAGACGATATGCAGTATGAACGGCTCGAAGATGAACCAGAGGGTTCCGTCAACTGGTTTAAGGGTTTCGAGGACTTCGTTTGAAGATACCTTTCTGTGCCATTTTGCAATCGAGCGATCGTTTAATTTGTTTCCTACGTCCTGCAATAAAGTGATTCTGCCAAAGCAACTGGAAGTCGTGTAGAAGTCATCTAATTCGTTGACGTAATCCAGAAAATTTATCAATGCCTCATCGACCAGGCCTGCATTTTTCGCTTGTAGATATTTAGCCAAGGAATTGGCCTTTTGGCCTTGGAATCTGCCCCCCATCTTTTATCCACCGACTAACGGAGCAGTAGCCAGACTTTTTACTTCGCCCTCCTTGATGGAGTAAGTCTGGTTCTCGCAGCCGACTACGCGGATATCCACTGTTTGATCCTTTGAAAGATGGAAGTTTTTTCCCGTCTGATGTTCCTGGCCGGGCGCAAGCTCCCAACAATCCAAGGGATATTCCATGCTATCCGCCAATAATTCAATGAATCCGCAGTGTATAATCGACGAACCGTTGTTTTCAAGGTTCAAATCCATCAGCGAGGCATTCTCTGATTCGGGGCCATCGATTAGCTCGACATTAAGCGAGGTTCGACTACAATATTCTTCGACAGACGCATCTCTTTTATAGATCTTATCCTCTTGGTATTTTTGCATCACTTTTGGAATCTGTTGTGTGTGCAGAAGGATCTTCGCCCCGTACTGTTCGCCTTTAAGATCCTCCACCATTCTCAGATAGCTTTTTTCTGTGTCGCCGAACATACCGGCCCTATACATGTACATGTACTGCATCCTGACGCAGGGGCGCTCAACGTCTTTTTCTATCAAGCCGCCATGGCCTCCCTGAATTGTTCTCATCATGATGTGGCAGGCTTCGTGGATGATGACCGAGGACTTGAAGATCTCATCTGAATCGGTCTTTGAGGGCGATAAGACGCCTTCAGCTGTCAAACGCACCGTAGCATCATTAAAAGCTTTGGACACGCTTCCCATGGTGTAGTCAATGTCTTCGACATATGAGCAGACCATGTCATGGTCTTTCGGTGAACGTTCTTCTATGAAAGTCAACAACTCTATTATCCGAAACATATTGGATGATAAACCGACTTTCGGGCAAAGAGTCGTATAATATTGAATGCTTAGGGCGACAGCGAGTAGGACTAGAAGGATTGGTACGATGAAAAAGAGGTTTGGAACAAACGTCTTTGGGTCTTCTCCGATCTTGATCTTTTTTTCCGGCCTTCTTCCCTCCAACTCAGATTTGAGGTCTGCAATCTCAAGGTCGAGTCCATTGATTTTGTTTTTTATCCTTTGGATGTCTTCTTGAGTCTTCTCTCGTTTGGCTGATTTTGACGCCACCCTGTATTTTAGTTCCTTTATCCTGTCCAAGGAAGCTTCGACTATGTCGCTTCTATCGGCCTTTTTAAGCTTGAGCAATTCAAGGTATAAATCATATATCCTCCTTTTTATGGGTTTGTACTGTCTGTCGAAATCATTGGGAGATATCAGCTCTAATCTGACTTCCTCCTTAAGTTTTTCCTCTAATGGGAGGACAGATCTCAAAGCATCTCTCAGATCCTGTTCTTTTCTCCTCCTCTTCTCTGCTTTTCCTTCAAACACCTTAATCAATAACTACGGTTTGTCGGATTTAAATATGGTCCTCGCGTAATTAAGTTGGATTGAATAGAGAGAATTTCGAAACAGAAAATAGAAAGAAAAAAGACGATGTGGCTCGGGGTCGTATTGATTTTGGTTATACTATCCTACCTCTGGGTCTCCTCGACGTTCAAAGACATTGCCCAACTCAAATACTCCAAAAAAATTCTCGGTGTGACTTTTAATTCGACTTTGCCCTTTGAAACCGTTTCCTCTTGGCAGAAACTCGCCCTCAGGTTAAGCAACGATTCTGCTGTGACCACATGCAATTTCGAGCTCGCCGCAGTTTCAACGGCCGATAGGAGGGCTACTGCTGTGACGATAGAAAAAGGAAGCCAGGAAGTGATAATCGGCGAAAAAGAAGTTTTTATCAGGGGGGCAAATGATGAGGAAATCCTTGTGTCCTGTCATGCTTTCGCATGCCTTATCGAGGGCCTGGAATGTCCAGAAAATATCCTTGAAATCCGAAAGATAATGCATGGTGCAGGGGAACTCTCGATTGTCGCAGAAAACAACATTTCAGCGGCGGGTACGAGAGCCTATGCAGAATTGCTTGGGGTATACGGATTCCTTCAATCGACGCGGCTGGATCTGAACAAGGACGGTTTAATCGATTCCTTTGAAATCGGAAAAGGAAACGTTACGATACGCCCCTATCTAAAGGAAAGGGATTTGTGTTTTCCCCAGGACCTTAGAAATTTCTATCAGAACATCACTTATGTAAATGAAAGCCTGGAATGCGATATATCTCCTGCGATATATCTGGTGGAGTCGGAAGAAAATAGGATAGAAGTGGGAGACGGTGGAAGGATTGTTTTATATGGCAAGGGGCAAAAATTATTTAGCGAAGCCGTGATTGTCCGAGACATCATTGCTCCGAACTATATCCTGGCAGTTTATGGTATGAGTTAGATTCAAAAGGATTTGAGGTAAAAAAGTGGCAAAGGTAAGCGAGGTAATGGTGGGGAAAAAGGAAGAAACCGATAAGGCGATAGCGAGCCAGACGGAGACTAGCACATTCGACGAAGCCGACAAACAAGCACGTCATGAGGCCGAACCCGGAAAGCTCCTAAAGGCGAAGCTGAAGGTTATAACTGTCGGGGGGAAAAAGTATGAGATACTCAATGAGAACAGGATTAGCGCGCGGATCTTTGAATCCATTGCTGCAAGATCAGCAATAATAATGAACGCTCTCGACCGGGCAAAAAGGGATTCCTTTGACAAGGAAACAAGCGGAAAAGAAACGCCGGCCTACAAACACAACGTTATTCTTGGACCGGACGAACTCGGACACAACCTGAAGGCCAGTATCACTGTATTCAGCAATGGAATCGTAGTCCAGACCTTAAGGGAAATATAATATTATTTGAGGGTGTTGTCGCTGTGGGAGTTAATCTAAGAGACATACTGCCTCCAAAGTCCCTGGAACTGAAGTCTCTTGAGGGAAGATCCATCGCAATCGATGCGTTAAATAGCATTTACCAGTTTCTTTCTTCCATCAGGCAGCCAGACGGCACTCCTCTAATGGATACTCAGGGAAACGTCACCTCGCATCTCACAGGCCTATTTTACCGGACAACCCGCCTTCTTGCTATGGGAATAAAGCCCATCTACGTATTTGACGGAAAACCCCATCCACTGAAGGAGGCTGAACTGGAAAAACGAAGAGCCCTAAAAGAGGACGCCCAAGAAAAATACGAGAAAGCTAAGGCCGAAGGCAGGATAGAAGAGGCAAGTAAGTATGCAAGGCGCACGAGCAGGTTCACAGAAGAGATGAAGGAGGACTGCTTTTCCCTTTTATCTTTGATGGGAGTCCCCGCAATCCAGGCCCCAGGGGAGGGGGAAGCCCAATGCGTGCGTCTTTGCGAAAAAGAACCAGATATCTGGGCTGTGGGAAGCATGGACTATGATGCACTGCTTTTGGGGGCTCCAAGGCTTGTCCGGGGTCTGACTCTGAGCGGAAAGATAGAGCCAGGGATAATAGACCTCGAGATTGCCTTACGGGACCTTGAGTTGACAAGGGAACAATTGATAGAGGTCGCTATCCTTGTCGGCACAGACTTTAATCCCGGCGTAAAAGGGATCGGGCCGAAAAAGGCTCTCGCAACTGTGAAAAACAATGAGATCGATTCGCTAGATTTCGATTTCGATTTCGCTGAAGTGAAAAAGGTTTTCATGAAGCCAAACTACACAGACGACTACAAGATAAACTGGGGCAAAGTGGACGTTGTGGGATTGAAGGAATTGTTATGCGAGAAACACGATTTCGCAGAACAACGAATCACAAAAACTGCAGTAGAGCTTGAAGCAGCCTACAAGAACTTCAGTCAGCAGAGCATAAGCAAATGGTTTTAGAAAATGGCTTTTTCCCCAGAAAAATCAGATTATAGGTATATTTTAATCTTGTTTATCTTGTCGATCTCATTGAGTCTAATTTTTCTAAGGCCTGGATTCTACGTCGTTGAC
>JBDREA010000038.1:0-8366 GCA_043820265.1 Candidatus Altarchaeota archaeon
ATCCCGGGGGAAGGAGGGTCGAGGGGGCAAAAAAGACTTTCGTCGACAGGTTGTATAACATCGTAAAGTTGCATGAAAACTCCGATTTCTCCCTCTTGGACGTAGACGAGAAGAAGCTGAAAGCGTTGGTCGTTAAGGAACTTGAAAGTGGAGATCGCTTCTTTTTAGCCGATGACAGTCCAGAGTACAGAAAAAGATTCCTTGACGCTAAAGAAAGAGGCTCTGCTGCTTCTTATATGGTGGAGTTCACTAGGCTCCTCTTTGAGGACATGGCATCCTCCTCCTGGAAGGTGAGCTGGGCGGACGAGGAAGCCTTTCAAGGGTTAAAAAGAAAGTTCGGATTTGTCCTTTGGGCTATTGCCGAGTCGACTACCGGTGAGACAAGGCGTTCGATGCGACTGGACAAGGAACCATTGACTGAGGCCTCGACCGAGGAGGCGAGCAGGAGGCTGACCCTAACTAAAGAGTTAGTCCTCCGCCTCAACGAAAAAGACTTTTCCTTAAAGGTTACTTCGCCCATCACGGGGGCAGACGAGGTCCGAAGCGGCTTGAGGGGCAAAAAAAGGAGGCTCATATATGATATAATGGTTGAAGCACTGGAAGAGCACATCCCGGACCAGGGAGACAGAAACGAGGCTTTCAACTCCGTGTTGGAGGGGATGCAAAGGCCTTCACTGCAGGAGACTGCGACGATGGCCGCGGTGATGACCCGACTTACGCCTGCTCTGGCTAAGGCAAGCTGCGATGAGAGCGGGTCCTTTGACCTTGCTGCCTTCAGGAGTATGCTCGATTCCTCACTGAATCTCGGGGAAAAGTGCGAGCCAACCAAACTGCAGCCATGGGTCTATGAGAATAGCCTGCCGAAGCTGTTGAAAGGCTTAGAGGATTTTCCGCAGCCTGTTCGGCGCGGAATTATGGAGAGACTAGAAGGTTTGGGGGCCATTAATAATCCCGATCAGTTATCCCATTTTATCGGAAATGTTGTTGAAAGGGTGCTTAAACCCCTGAAGGAATCGGGTTTCGAGGACCCTCTTAGGGCGCTCGACATCATCAAAGATACGGCGAATCGTATTGAGGGCTTCGAGGAGGATAAAGGTATAAAAACAGATCTTCATGGCATTCAAAGGAGTTTATTTAGCCCCCCAGAAGTAACTCGAAAAATGCTAGTCCAAAACTTCCTGCTCGAGGCAGTCCCAAGCGCCCTTAAAAACTCCGCCGTCGAGGAGAGACCCAAGAAAAGACATACACGATTAGTTGATAAGGCAAGGGCTATGGGGAGAAGATTAGGAAAAAGAATCACCACTAGGTCTCAGACCGACAAGGTCTTAATAGGCGATGAGGAGAAACTTAAAGGATTCTTAGATGCCACTGTTGACCAAGTCTTTCTAGGAGCAGAGAGTTCAGAAGTTATCACCAGCGTGGCTGAGAACATTGTGCCCATCATCATGGAACACAGCTCAGGTGACCCGAAGCTCTGCGGTGCAGCCCTAAGGTCATTTATGGAAGGTACGAGAAAAATCCAGACAACAAATAATATGGAATTCTGTAATTCTGCTGGAAAAGAGATGGTAAGACTCTCGATAAAGGAGGGTAAGGATGCAGGCAAAGTCGATCCAGAGAAACTAAGCCAACTCTTTAACAGCATCGACCCAAGTAGGGGGGTCGATTCTAAAGAAGAGCAACTCTATCTAATTGACTTCGTTCCCCAGGCGCTGTCAGCCAGCGGCGGTGAGCCGAAGGCTCTTGCGCAGCTATGCCATGCAACCACAAAAGCGAGGGGCGAGAGCCTTAGTAACGTTAACTCAGTTCTTTACTGGAAGAAGCTCACAAGAACTCTACTTAGACACTTCCCAGAACCCGAACAGTTCAAAGCCGCCCTAAATCATGTTGGCGGGATCCTGCAGCCCCTGCACTAGTCTGATGCGACAAACATTATCGAGGAGGTGTTGCCCCCGCTCCTGGAAAAAATTGACGAAACTGCGAGGAACCCCATGAGGGCGCTAAATTTAATATCTGAACACATCCAAAGGATCCCAAAGCCAGTGAGGAAACTATTCCTAGAGAAAACAATCCCCCCCGCACTCGATGCAGCAAAGGCAGGAAATATCAGCTTTCACGGCCTAGTAGAAGAGATTACGGCTGCTGGGGAGGACGCAAACATCGGACAGTGCAGGTGGCTTTATGGCGCCTACCTACCCGATTTCCTTAAAGAACGCCCATTCCACCTAGAGGAACGCAGAGAAGAGTTCCTAGAAACCCTTGAGGGGGAGCTTAAAAATCCCTGGCGCCGCATCCTACGAGATGAGACGGAAACGCTTTCAGTAGAAGATGAACGAAGATTGAAGATTAGCAGGCAGAGACGCTACGACGCCCTCTACGAGAAGGAAGCAACTGGAGACGCCTACAGCAGGATAGTTAGAAGCCACACCAACATCAGCGCCTGGGGGGAGCCCAAATCAGGCACTCTAAGAAGGGAATGCCGCGATGAGATGGTTAGGGCATCCATCACTAAGGTGCTTCTTAAAGGGATCTTTGACGACCGGGACAGAAGGCTTCTGAAAGACGTCATGTACGCGCCCCAACCAGAGCTCATATCAACCCCTGCCGCCATGGAGGCTCAGCTGCGGCACAAAGTGTATAGGAACCCTACGGAAGAGGCCCTCAACCATCTCATCCTCGATGCGGCAATTGGGATACTTGGAAGCAAGTACTATGTGGATGCTATGGGGCCAAAGGAGGCCATCGAGGCCTTCCTTAAAAGGTACAAGAGGTCGGGGAAGAAGGGGCGCAGAAAGGAGAGGTCGAATATGGATGCCTCTCTGAAGAGATCAAGGGATGAAACTCAAAGACTCTTCTCCGAGGTGCGGAAAAGAGCTGTGGACTGGAGAAAAACCATAATAGCCCACAATGAATTCTGCCGTAAACAAAAACACCACCATGCTATTGTAACAGACCATGAACTCCAATTCCTCAACAATTTGATAAGAAACCTCGAAAACAATCCTTTGGTTTCGAAGCGAAAAGGCCCAAACCTCAGGGATAGATTTGGCGAGCTGAAGTTAGAAAGAAGAAGAGAGATAACAAGGCTAGAAACAGAAAAGGCAGATGAAAAAAGACCACATAGGATTGAAGGTATCCAACACCGCATAGGTTTTCTCGATGAAAGGATGGGAAGGCAGGACAACTACAGATACCTTCTCGCACAAACCAAAGCCTTCTAATAGATCCTCTTAAAGAATCCAAAGACACCAACCGCTGATATTTGACATACTCTATGCCAAAAAAACAGCCTAAAGGAGAAGATTCACTGTCACAAAAACCGATGCAATAAAGAGGAAAGCTGCAGCCCATATGTAGTGGTTCCATCTGCGGATGTCGCTGCCATCGAGGCTTTTAAATGGTAAGATTTCGGCCATCGCCCAGAGACTGCTCGTAATGTAGATGGTCTGGAGAATGGGCATTGGGTTGAGATAGTAAGCGTAGGCGAAAGCGATGGTGATGGCAATGGAAAGAAGCGGTGCGCCGAGCTTGGCAAGGCCGTGCTTCCATTTGGCCGTGCCAGGGGGGACTTCCTCCATGAGGAATCCCTGTATGCCGAAGCCGTGGCCGAGGTAGCCGGTCAAAAGCGTAATGGCCGAGCCGCTCCACCAGAACTTGTATTCGATCTTGATGCCGAAGAAGTGGCCGAGTAGGCGGTGGCCGATTTCGTGGCTGAGGGCGGCAAAAAGGGCGAGACCACTGTTGATCATCCATTTGAGGATGAAGCCGCTGACAGGTCCGTGAAACGTCCACGTCACCGCTCCGCCGAGGACGAGGCTCGCCCCGAGGAGCGCGAGCATCTCGTGGAGGTTGACTGAGAAGAACCATATCTTGGTCTTCTTGTGGAGCATCTTCTTCTTTCGGCGGCCAATATCAAGGGCCTTAAACTCATAAACGGTCTGCAAAACAGAAAGAAGATAAAACAACAAAACGCCTGTTCCGACCGCGACAGCCGGGATGTATTCATCGGGCACAATACCTTGCAGAGGGGAATAACGCGTAGCGGCCCGGGAAAGAGACATTTGGGTCTTGACATGCTCCACCATGATCACCGAAGAACCTCTCTCCGTTTTCCCCTGCCATACGTGAAGTTGCTGATAAAAGAAAGACGAATCGTTCGTGAAGACGCTTCTATTGCTGAAATAACCGCTTAAGTTGTTGTTTTCCGGGCCCCCAAAAAGAAACACGATACCCCTAATCTTATTAATCTCGGCTAATGTCTCAAGTGAGTCGTCTCTATGATAAACCTTGACTTCCCTGAAACTCACATTAACGTCGATCGTAGACCTGGCCTCAAATTGAGGCGACATCCCGAGGTACTCGCTTGATAAAAGATCCAAGACACCTCGCTCGACCGCATCCATTCCGCTCCCGGAAACGAAAAAGAAAGGGATTTCCAAGGTGATATTCGTCTCATTTGCGGGAACCGTGAACACAAAGTCAAGTTGGAGTTCAGTCGAAAAATTAGTGAAATCAAATGCAGAGACAAAACTGGAAGAAACCAAGAAAAATGCCAAAAACAAAAAAAACCGTCTCATACTCCATAACAATAGGTAACAAGAGGAAAAAAGAGCAAGTATCCCGTCAAGGATACATGCCCCTCAACCTATGAGCCTCAGCAACCCTGCTAATCGATAAAAGATAAGCGGCAGTCCTCATGTGAACCTTATTCTCAGCCATGATATTTGCCACTTCTGCGTAGCTTTTCACAAGGATCCTCCTCATACGCCGGTTAATGGCTTCCTCATGCCATCTGAAGCGGTAAAGGTTCTGAACCCATTCAAAATAGCTGACAACAACCCCGCCCGCGTTCGCGAGAATGTCCGGTATGACGCGAATTCCCTTCTTAAACAACAGATCATCTGCTTCAGGAGTCGTGGGGCCATTGGCTCCTTCGGCCACAATCTTCGCCTCGATCTTTTTTGCGTTATCTTTTGTTATCTGGTTCTCCAACGCCGCAGGAATCAAAAAGTCACATTCTGTTTCGAAGAATTCTTTGTCCTTGATAGTGTCTACTCCCTGGATTTTGGCGATTGTGCCATCCTTTTTGACTGCTTCGAGCGCCTTCTTAGTGTCTATCCCATTAGGATCATAAATACTTCCGCCAGCATCTTGGAGGGCTATGACCTTACATCCCATTTCCTCAAGGATCAATGCAGCATGGGATCCGACATTGCCGAATCCTTGAACGATTGCTGTAGAATCCTTCAAACCCATTCCAATTTCCTTTGCTGCTTCAATTAGAGCATATATAACTCCTCTTCCAGTGGCCTGGACCCGGCCAAGAGAACCACCCAAAGACAGAGGCTTACCCGTGACGATTGAGGGGGTAGTGTGTCCGTGGTGGATGCTATAAGTATCCATCATCCAAGCCATCACCTGGGGATTAGTGTTCACATCCGGAGCGGGGATATCGTTGTGCGGCCCGATTATTGGACCAATTGCGGTCGTATACTTTCTGGTCATTCGCTCCAATTCTCCCATCGACATTTTTGCTGGATCACAAATCACCCCGCCCTTTGCCCCACCAAACGGGATGTCCACTATAGCGCATTTCCATGTCATCCAGGTTGCAAGAGCCCTAACTTCGTCCAAAGTTACATTTGGGTGATACCTTATCCCACCCTTAGTCGGACCCCTTGAGTCATTGTGTTGAACCCTGTAACCTGTGAAAACCTTCGTTTTGCCGTCGTCCATTCGAACAGGAAAATGGACTGTTAACTCTCTTCTGGGAAGTCTTAGAGAGGCAATTATCCTATCGTCTAAATTGAGTATTTTTGCTGCGTGGTCAAACTGGCGCAAAGCCATCTCATGGGGATTCAACTCCTTTTTTGAGTTCTTCATTTTCTTTTTCAAACCGGATAGTATTATATAATGAGTTATCTAATACCGTTACATTGGAATAAAAAGATTGTAGGTGACAAAAAAACAATTCCAATGCTATTTTTAAACCATAATTGATGAATTAATAATATGAGTGTCTTCCTGCTGATCTTCGGAGTCTTCGGTTTAGCCGCCCTATACCTTCTATGGTTTTATTTGGCTGAGGGCAAACCCTTAGAGATAATGAATCTAAGCTATGATGTAAACGCAAATACGTTAGATTTAACTGTCAAAAACAAAGACCATAGATCTTACAACCTTTTCTCGTCTCTTCGGATGCAGGAGTCAGGATTTCCGGAAAACTCAACAAGCTACCAAGACTCCTCTGCAGAAGACCAGGACATGTTAAGCGGTTCAGCCAACACCAGCCAGTACGTAGGCAAATACGCACTCATAGACGAAGACCTCGAAGCCAACAACCTCGAACCCCAAGAAACCAAGACCTTCACTTACTACGTATCAGACGACTTCAAACTAAAAAAACACGACCCAATAAAAGTAAGTATTTTCTATGGGGGAGGAGACGAACGCCTCGAAGGAACAATCGACCAAAAGATCAAACTCAAACTAAAGGAAAAACAAAAAAGTGAAATCTCAGACCCAATAGTATGTGGGTCAAGCTCGGCCGGAAACCAAAAAGATTTCAAGGTTAAGGAATACGACAGCATACTCGAACTACTCGACGAAATAGAATCGGAGATCGAGGAAAAAGACCAACACCCCTACCTATCGTGCGTTTCAAGCGAACACAGCTTCAAGCTGAAGACAGGACACGCAGATATAATAGAAGATATCTTCTTTTTGGAGGACCTTGCAAAGGCGGTAAACAACGTCCCAGACCAGGCGATAAGCTTTCACTTAGAGCGCGGAAACGATTTTGCGAGCTGGGTCCGAGACGTAATCGGAGACCAGGAGCTGAGCAAACGACTCGAAAAAATCGAGCAAAAAACCCCAAAAGAAGCCCGAGAAAAAATCGTCGAAGCAATGGAAGACCGCATCATCGAACTCGAAGGCGGACTCGAAACAATATTCGACCTAGAAGAATTCTCAGGAAAAGAATAATCCCCTTGTCCTCGTCCTTTTTCTACTAATCCTTCCCTTGTTTCTATGCTATGGCCAATGGCGGATCAAGAGAGGCTCCTAGAAAACGCACCCTTCTATCATCTCCTCCAAGTGAGCCAATCAAACAGTACCCAGAGGGTCAGCTTATCGAAAGACTCCAAGAGGAAGTAGGGAACATCGAAGGAAGTTTCGTAGGCTCTCCAGGAGAGGAAAAGCTTCAAGTCAAGCTGAAGACAAATCTGAGCAGGAGCCCTGGGAGGGTCGTGGAATTCGCCCTGGGCATGGTTGTGCAAAACCTCTGCGAAGCAAATGATATTTCCGTGTCTCTTAAGAGGAGGGATACAGGTGCAGTAGTCCACTTGAGCAGGGAAACGGATGATACGATTGCTGATCTAATAAAATGGAGCAGCCAGATAAAGTAGGGAGAGACTATTGAAGTCAGCGCAAAGGAAAGGGGTGATGAAAGAAAGTTGGGCAAAGACCAGTTAAAGGATGCCATGCTTTTAGTGGGCCTGACATTCGGAAGCCCAAGATTCAATATCGAAGTAGGAGGCAGTTACGGCGAAAAGCTTCATTTTGCACTGCTGAAGTTAGCTCGGACACCACTCTCTGGCCCGGAGCAAGCAATGTATCTGTATGATTTCATCCGCCTAACAGAAGGCATCGAAAAAGCAACTGAGCCTCCAACTGGTTCTTCAATACTACAGGTTAAGAGCGCATCTGACTTAGAGACCTTGCATGCAACCCGCATTGCAAGCTTAGCGAACCACATCAAAGACGAACTAGGGATAGATATGTTCATTTCTCTGCCTAATACTCCACTTTCAGAGATGACTCATGTAAATCGTAATGATGTGATGAGGTTGACCTTGGGACCGTCTGGATTTAAAGTTTTGGTTGCCGCCAAAAAAGAAGGCGAAAACCCCAAAGTCCTAGAAACTGCTGGGCGAATAATCTCCGGGATGTTCCTTGATGCTAGACTTAATCCTGTAACTCTCGAGCAACAGGTGACAGATATGCAAATCACACGAGAAGACCAAGGCAAGTGGGATGATATCAACTTAGGGGAGGTCTCAGGTAAAATCGGGACACATCCTGATACAGGTTTTCCACTCTTAAAATTCAAGGCAGGATATGACGGAAACCAAACAGTAAATTGGTACCTCAATGAGGTGAATAAAATAATTGGCGAGAAAATAAATGGAGACATAATAATTAGAAGGGGAAGAAGATCTAGAAAAACATCCCTTCATACATCCGGATCAGAGATAACCGAAGGTGAAGATATCACCCTCATCGCCGAACCAAAAGATGCAAAAGGCAAATCCCCAAATCCAGATTATATGAAAAAAGCTGTTATAGTCCTCGGCGCAATCCTCGCA
>JBDREA010000039.1:0-13555 GCA_043820265.1 Candidatus Altarchaeota archaeon
CGGCAGCACAATCTACAGCCGAACCCACCGCACCAAGAAAAACGAACTACTACTCAAACTCATAAACTATAACCTACACAAAACAACAAAAATAGAAACCCTCATACAAGGGTTTCTACAAAGCCGAATACTCTATTTTTACCTGAATATTAGCATTCAATATCCAATTATTGATTTTTATAGCCTTATTTCTTAATATCATCTGGTGGGGTGGATGTTATAGTTGAAGAGTAGGAGACACCTCTCAATTATTCCACATCTTAAAACAGCGGCTGAAAAAAGAATAACTCCTTTCCGGGGGTTCTTCTTCTATCCCCCCACCACAACTAGATTTTTTGTTAGTTTATTGGTGTAAAGAAATCTTCGACGATATCTGGACTTACCTCGATGGGTTCAGGTTCCTCGGGCTCTAATTCATCGTCGTATATTATCCTCCAGATCTTGACTGTGCCGAAGTTGCCGTCTTGGCCCAATCCATCCCAGACCAGTTCGAAGTGTTTTAGGGGGGTTATCTCGCGGTTGTAGAGCCCCATGTCCTTGTAGGCGTCCAGGTATTGGCCCAGATAGAGCTTGGTCATCATGAAATCGGAAAACTCTCCAGGAGTGTAGATTAGTGTGTTGAAGGTCGGGATCCTGCAGGCTACGGGCTGATCGGGTTGCCCGGAGCTTAGCGCGCAAGTCAGGATATCCCTTGGATGCTGGACCCCAAGAAGGGAGGCGTCGTTTTCCGCCGCCCACGCCTCCCAGGGAATCTCCGCTCCAAGGAATGTTTTACCGCTTGCTGGATCACGGAAAACCTCCCTCACGATGATTTTTGACAGGACAACTCTTCCCGCATCGTCGGTTGCCACCTCGAATACGACGACGCCAATATACCCTGAACAGCCGAAAACCACCTTTCTGACACTGTGGAAATTCCCGTCTTCGCGCATCACCATCTGCGGAGAAAGCGAGCTGGCCTCCGGGGCGAAACCGCATTGGGCATAGTTTTTAAAGCTTCCCTCAGTGCCGTCTTCGATGACGCCTGTGGCGATGAAGTGCAAGGCACTGCCTTTTCCGATCATGGACCAGTCGATTGTAGCATAACGTAAAGTGACATTCCGCCAGTCCTGATACGCTTTATTATAAATCTTGACGATCTCGAAAGCCTCGTCTTCCGTGGTCTTATTTACAAAAAACTGGGCGACATCCTGGATCTGAGACTGGTCTGCCTGCAGGTTGTCTATCAATACGGGACGATGGCTCACTGAAGTCAACCAGTGTCCGTAATCCCACCAGGTCAATATCGCCTCATTTGCATCGGTGTTTTGGGAGAACCAGTTAAGCGCCGGTTCCCAGTAACTCCTGTCCCATCCAGGACCCATGTGCATCGGAGTCACTCCGACGAACTTGTTGAAATTCCACCCTCCAAAAAAGGGAAGATATGCGATTGGAGCAAAGATTATCAGACAGAATCCGATGATCCGCAGGCTGTCTAAGTCCTCTTTTTTGACTGCAGAAAGCAAACCAATACTCGCACCTAATACGGCGATTGAAGCGCTTGAAACGAACAAAAACTGGCTCTTATTGAACACACCCCACATCATGGGCACGCTCCAGCAGAGGACAGCTATCGCCCCAAAACTTCGGTTCTTGTACGATATGTATGCTAACGGGATAATCATCAAAAGGCCGTAATAGAGGGCTAGGCCGAACCGGCCGTAACCTTGCTGCAGGAAACCGGAAAAGTCCCCTGCAAGGGGGTTTTGCTCGGCTATGGTTTTTCCGACCACGCCCTGGGTTTTTGTAAGCACAGCAGCCTCATAGAATCTTGCGAACACACTCTCCGGGCCTTTAATCATCAAAGCAGCGACAAGGATGATCAGGCATACAAGGCTGATTTTTATCACATTCTGGTAGATAAACCTCTCTGCGCCATTGGGGAGATCTTCCCCTTCGGTCGAATCCCTCGTTTTATCTAACATCTGGCGGATGGCCTCAATGATTATTGGAACGAACGTCCCACCTAAAAATGAAAACAACACAAGCTCTCCAGCTGGAAGGAACAGTTCAGGAATTGTCCCTCTTTCATGGAGGACCAAACCTATCAAAAAGACGGGAAATATTGAAAGAAAAACATATGGCGTATGCCAAGCCGAAAATCTTTTTTGTAGGGCGTTTACCAGAGAATAAATCGCGCTTGAGAGTCCGACCACCATGATTATGTATCTGAAACCGCTCCAAGTCAAAGTGAGCGTGAAAAATCCGAGTCCCGCAAGTAGAGCAGAACGAAGGTTTCTTTTATGCATCGCCCTCGCAAAAAGATAGAAACTGGCGACCAAAAAAAACATCCCGATACTGTCTTCTTCCGCGTTTCCTGCTACCGCCCTCGTAGAAAAAGCCGGGCTAAAAGCTAAGAAGAAAGAAGCTAAAATTCCTGCCACACGGTTGTAAGGTTCTTGTTCATGGAACAGGTCCTTAACCAATAGATATATCAGGAGTACTGTGAACGCACTGATCACTCCGGGGTAGAGTATGGCGGTTTCGTACAACCCCAAACCCGGTGATTCGAGAAGGAAATTTAAGGGTTCGAGTAGGAAAGCGAACAATGTATTTATGAGGGGGGCGAAGAATCCGCTTGCATAGTACTGTAATCCTGCACCATCGTATATTGCATCCGGATTGTTCATCAAATACTCTTCATGGTTTAGAATTCCGCCTTTGTACGGGTAGACCATGTAATCGTATTCTGGGAGATATCCTGTTGAATAAGTTTCTTGAGACCATTTGTAGAACCAGTAGGGGTCCAAGGCCGAAAGAAAAGGGTAGGGGTATGGGGTCAAGTGTGTTATCAATGTCCCGAAAAATATACCTATGACGAGGGTATTTGTCAGGCTTATTTTCTGCTGGCCGCTGAATCCAACAAGTAGGCTCAGTATTCCAAAGAACACTGCCAAGATCGAAAAATCCCTCTGCAGGGTTCTCTCGGGAGTCAACTGCTCAAAGGTATATGAATGATAAAGAAAAATTGTAGTGATTAATATGGCGATGGGGATCGCTATGTAAATTGCTTGGTAGCTTTTCTTTTTTCTGTGGACAAAGATGAAATAGATAGAAGCTGCACCAAAAATCCCCGACAGCGCCACAATCGCTGGCTGAACGAAATCCCTTTGCGCGGTTAAAAAAACATTCATCAGTGTCAGGAGGAACACAAAGGCTGGGAGGACAAACATTGGGTCCATGAACCATTCCCCGCGTCCTTTGGAGGAAGGCGAATACTCATCCTCTTCATCTTCTTGGCCTTCCGATTCTGTTCTTGATGAAGAATTCTGTCTATCTGTTTTTTTTGCTCTTTTTCTAGCCATGTCGCCTACCTACCGAATCTTCGGTCTTGTTGGTTGTAGTTTTCGAGGATGTTATCTAAATCGGTTTGTTCGAATTCCTGCCACAACTTATCCACGAAATATATCTCTGAGTAGGCAGACTGCCAAGTTAGAAAATTACTTAAGCGTTCTTCTGAGGTTCTAATTATCAATTCCGGGTAATCGGGGATCCAGAGTCTGTTTTTCAGGTTCTCCTCTGTCAGGTCCTCTCCTGCACTCGTTGCCTCCTTTACAGCATGCAGTATCTCCTGTCTTCCCCCGTATGCGATTGCAAGGTTTAGTTGCAGTTGGTTATAGTCTTTGGTGGATTCCTCTAGTTTTTCAAGGCTTTCGATTAGATCTTCTGCAAGCCCTTTATTGTTTGCCTTTTCCCTGAGCATGTCTAAGCTTCCGCACACTTTTATCTTGATCTGGTTTTCGTGTATTCTCCTGTCTTCGATTGATTTTTTCGCTTGGTCTGTGAAAACTTTGAATAACACGTCGATTTCCTGCGGGCTCCTGTTTTGTATGTTTTCAGTGGAGAGCGCGTAAATGGTGACTTGACTGACATCTCTAGCAAGGCACCATTCCAGAAAATCGTAGAATCGTGTGATGCCCATGTTGTATGACTTGAAAAGGCTTGTTATCCCTTTCTTGCTCATGAATCGTCTATTACCGTCTGGTATCAAGGCTATATGCATCATCTACCCCATTGCTATGTGAAAATCTTACGTATTTAGATAGAGTATTAAAATAATAGGCTTATAATGGGCAATCTAACTAAAAAAGCTTATGTCTATGATACCTCGGTTATCCTGAGGTGCACTTCTTTGGAAATCGATGGCATCTGCCTGATTCCTGATAAGGTTTTCGGAGAAATCAAAGACTGGCAGATTAAAGAACTCGTTGAGGCTGGAATCAGAGAAAAGAAAATCAGGGTTTTACAGCCCGAAGACGTTTTCGTTGAAAAGGTGAAGGGGGCTTCCCAGAAAACCGGGGACTATCAAGCATTATCAGATGCCGACCAAGGTGTGCTGGCTCTGGCTTTGCAGGAAAAAGCGGTTGTTGTGTCCGATGATTATGCAATCCAAAATACGGCAAAATTTTTGAGATTAGAATTCCATCCCGTAAGTCAGGTTGGCATTCAATCGATGTGGAACTGGAGGAATGTCTGTGGAGGATGCCGAAAACTATATGGTTCAGATGTTTCAGGTCACTGTATGGTATGCGGAGCTGAAATAGTAAGAAAAAAGGTTAAGGGGCCAGTAAAAGGGAAAGGGGTTTAGTTAAAGCTTTATTTAGGAAAATAAGGCTAAATATTCCTTTTTTTGTTGTCTACGTATAAGTTTCTTCTTATATAAGCCCGGAAAGGATGTTAACAAGAAATTCAAAATCAAATTAGAGGTGAGCGAAAAACATGAAAATGCAAAAAATGATGGCTGGGTTGATAATAGCAGTATTCTTACTATCTTCAATACCTCTGGGATTGGCAGTAGGTCCCGGTAGGGGGGGTGAAAATCAGCAGATGACCCAATTTTCTAACATGAACGAGACAAATCAGAGTCGACTACAATTTAGACAAACACTTGGATATGGTAGTGACGACGACGATGAAAACGAGACCGATGACAGCGAAGACGACGAAGACGTTGACGAACTCAACGAGAAAGAAAACAAAAGAAACAAAATCGTCAAACAAATCCAATCAATGAAAAAGAAGGTTGTAAAAGCCCAAAAAACTTTCAAAGAAGCCAAGGAAGCCTACCAGGAGAAAAAGCATGAGTGGCTTAGAGCAAGAGATAGATACCGCGAATCACTTGGCAATTCTACCAACAACTCCGAGCAAGCGCATGAAATGGCAGCAGATTACATGAAGGCGACGATAGACGCCACAATATCCTATCTTGAGACAGTAGAAACCAAAGTGGATGACAGCAACCTGCCTTCCGAAGAAAAAGATAGGATCAAGGAGGAAATCGCCGATTACATAGCTCAACTGGAAGAATACAAAACAGCAATTGACGAAGCTGAAACCCGAAGCGATCTCGCAAAGATAAACAAAGACCTTAAACACACACTCAGCGACCTGAAACAGGCAGCCCATAATTATATAAAAGACTTAGCGGACAAGCGCCTGGACCACCTTATAGGTAAGCTCGAGGTCACAGTAGACAACCTTGAATAAAAAATCGACCGACTGGAAGAAGCCGGTGGAGAGGTGACTTGGCTAAGGGAGCTAGTTGGAGAGTTGAGGCAGCAACTAGAAGAAGCCAAAGCTGCCCAGACCTGGGAAGAACAAAAGAATGCAGTAAAAGAGATCCAGGAGACGATAAAGGAACTCTTCAAAGAATTCAGGGCAGCAGTAAAAGAGATAAAACCCATAGCCGTGGCGGAATCCGCATAGGTGGTTGACATGAGATATCCATCAAAGGCGGCCACCTATCTGTTAATTTTTTGTTTATCCTTCCTAGTCCTCACAACGGGTTGTATGAGCGGAGAAAACGAGCAACGACAAGAAGAAACTGATGCAGGCATAAATCAAGAAAGGGATATACAAGAAAGAATTGATGAAGGCGAAAAGTCCTCCGCTACCCCCAAACAGCCTCAACCTGATTTGGCTATTGAAGACGTGACGGGCAAAAGAAGTGTAGATGATACAAGCCTCTCAGAGACTGACTTGGACGAAGAAAGCCAAACCATATTGGATGAGTTATCGGAACTTGAGGAGCTGGAAGCAGAGCTTGACAGCCTTGAATACGGCCTAGAACTCTGAGCTATTTTCCCATCTTTCTTATTTTTTAATTTCTTTAATCAACATATCCTTTGATGCCCCGCATACTCATTACTCTCGGACCAACTCGAGAATACATTGATGAAATACGTTTCATCTCCAACTCCAGTTCAGGCAAGATGGGGTTGGCTCTAGCATATGAGGCACTTAAAAGAGGGTTTGAGGTTACCATCGTATCCGGGCCGATATCACTGCCTTACCCAGACCGCGCATCAGTCTTGTCCGTCACTTCAGCAAAAGAGATGCTCGATGAAACCGTAAAAGAACTAAAAAGAACTCACTATAATCTCCTAATATCTGCTGCGGCTATAGCTGACTACACCCCTGCATCCAAGGTCAAAGGAAAGATAAAATCCAAGAATGCGGAACTTATGATTTCTCTGAATCCAACTCAAAAGCTGACCCAAACACTAAAGACTGGATTTCCAGATACCCCGATCGTAGCCTTTAAAGCCGAGACAGAAGTCTCAGAGAATGAATTGATTCTTAGAGCAAAGACCAAACTCAACCATGAAGGATTGGACCTGATAATCGCAAACGACATATCAAAATTCAAGATGGGATCCGATCTAAATCAGGTATTCATAATTGACAAAAAGGGAATCGTTTCAATCTCAGATAAAGCTTCAAAAAAGGAGATAGCAGAATATATCTTTAATAAAATATTAGGGCAAGGAATCCTTAGGAAACCATAACCTATTTTACTTTCTTCTTTTTCTTCAGGAGATACTTGAAATCCGTTTGTCCGCCCAATCCAAAATAATAGTCCATCTGCCTAAGGATTATTAAGAAAATGATACCAGCAACTATATCAAGCGAACGTAAACGCTCTCCTCCAACAAGGATCAACTCCGTCAGGCTCAGAAAACCCAAAAGAAGGGACAGCGCATAGAAGAATAAAAAAATGCCTCCAATAAACCTGATCTTTTCCCCCAGACTTTTTTCGCGCGTAAGATAAATCAACGGCAGCGAAGCCAGCGAACCCACTCCTATAAGGAGATTGAGAGTCCGATACTGCTCGACAGCAACAAGCCTACCGAAATAGAAAATTGCCGTAAACATGATAAAAATGATGATGTAATACCTGCTGTTCCGTTTTAACTGGTCTTTTGCAAAGGAAAAGAAATTCGAAATAATATTCTCTTCATACCTGTAGTAGATTACGAAACCGACAATAAAGCAACCCACAGAATATAGGAAGTTATTGATTTCATCCATGTCCCCGTAGAATTTCTCCCCAAAATATATGCAACCGATAAAGGCAAAAATCATAACGATATCCATCCTGTGCTCTTTAATGGCCTTTTTACCTTTTCTCAGAATCCAGGGCGATCTTTTCTTCTTTTTTTTCTTACTCTTTTCGATAATCTGTTTTCTCTTGAATTCCAGTTTTGACATCTGTGATTTTACCAGATCCTCCTTCAGGGAATGAAGCCGCTCCCAGGAGCCTTCTGCGAGTATATAAGTCTGATCGCCAGTCTCCTCATCTATTATTTCAAGCCAACCTTCTTTTTTAAGCTCATAGGCCCACTTTCTGATCAAGTCCTTTTCAACCCCAAGCTTCCGTATGCAGGCTTCCTCCTGGAGCTTTTTCATCTCCAAGATAAGCGAAAGAAGCTCTTTGTTGTCGGATAATCTCCTCCAGTTGTCGGGTCCAGTTGAACTTCTTGAGTTGTCCATCATTTGTCAGGGCAATAATCTATTATCCTTTATCTTCTTTGGTAAATACTCTTCTGCAACGAATTCAAGGCTCTTTGACGCAAGCGCCTGCTGTTCGATTCGTACACCAAGCTTGTTCATCATCTTCAGCTCCCTCTGCCAGGGTTTGGTCTGAAACCAAGGATAATTTAATAGCTCGTCGATCCTCTTCTTATCCACTTCCTTTAGGGATTCGGTTACTTTTTCAAGTCCGTATTCCTTGATGTCTGTCATTGTCATGCCGACAAAACTGACCTTAGGTGTGCCGAGACGCTCTGATTCATGGGCCAAAGACATTGATCCTGCCTTTAGGACGGAGTAAATGTAGTAACCCCAAGGGTCCCCGTCAGTAAAAACTATTATTGGTAGTTTAGCCTCGAAGCTCAGGCGGTTCACCAGCCTCCTACACCCCCTTGCCGCCTGGCCTTTCGTGGAAACCAGTATGCAATTGTTTTTCTCGTGGTACCTTTCTTCTACTAGGCGGTCGAACATGGCTCCTGTTTCTATGACAAGCATATATTTCGCACTTACTTTTTTGAACTTATAGTCCTCCACTATGCTTGGAATTGATAGTCCGCTTCGGCCAAGTTTGGAACAGTCTATGAGGTCGCCAGAATCCTCGATTAAGATGTTTCCGATTATTGTTCCCTTGTCGTCTGCTTTTAAGTGCAGTTCCTCTCTGAGCACTCCAAGAGATGTTTCAAGGTCGACTATGAGGGGGTCGGACTCGGACTGGTCTTCGAAGGTATTCTCCTTCGTTCCAGGAATAGTGTGTTTTAGCTGGTAGTAAAGCTCCCTGATACTTGCGGTTTTTTTCCGTTTGACCAGTTCGCGGCATTTTTCCGCTATCATCGCCGTCTGCATGAATTTTTTCGCGTGAGCAAGATTTAAAAAAGACCTTGAAGACGTCTTGTCGCCCAATCTTAGAAGCTTCGCTTTTTCATCGTATGTGACATTGGATAAACCCCTCATGGGGACATCAATAGCTGGTCCCTTCTTTTTTTCTATGTCTTCCACTAGGTTCTCTCCTAATCCCACGAGTTTGCTTATGACTTCAGAGTCTTTCATTCTTCATCATCTGTGAGTGTAGTCTGCTCGGATTCTGGAGGTTCCTTTGGAAAATCGGTTCCTTTTTCAATCGATTCTTCCTCTAACTCAAGTTCCTCTTTCAAGTCGACTTTCTCCCTGATTAAATTTTCCAGCTTGGTTAAAATCTCCTTTTCTTTTTTTTGTGTAAGTTTGGCAAGGGATTTTGAAAGCTCTCTGGCATATCTTAGGAGTGTGTTCAACTGATTCTCCTTTTCAGCCCTCCTGTGCTTTTTTGAGTGAAACCTCTGGAATTTTCTCCCAAGATCCATCAAAGCCTTTTTTATCTCCTCAATGACCTGGGATTCGTCGGCAATGGATTGTTTGCCTGCCGAAGTGTAGGGCACGTAAGTCGACACCAGATTGACAAACACCGTGACGGGGGCATTGTCGAAATCCCTTATTCCGTACCTCTTCCATTCGATTGAGTTAACGGCTTTTGTTATCGCGCAGCCTCCGGCGTCAAATAACAATGGGGCACGGTTCGCGAAACGCATAGTCTCAGAGCGGGTCTGCCCGTTAATCCTTCTTCCGGCTCGACCGCCAAAGGCGATTGCGACCTCTATCTGAAAAGGGATACCTCCTGAGTGAACCTGCGGATTTCTGGTCAAAACGGTTTCGAACTCTGGGTCCAATATATTTAGGACTGTGGCAGTTATCTGCTCTTCGCCAATCGGTCTTAAACCCTCCGTGGGAGGAGCCATAAAACTGGTTGATTTGAAAGCCGCTACCAACTCCTCAGCCTCGGCCCAACTCATCCGGAAAGGCATCTTGTTTAGGTTGATGTTGCACTTCGATTCGATCTCTTTTATTTTAGCGCTGCTAATCCTGCTGAAGTCTTGAAGCAAAAAGGAGGAGATCCGTCGGGCCTTTGTTATCTTCGATAGAGAGATCAATCCGTCAACCTCCACACCGGCTGGATGAGGCTTCATCTCAATCGGAGGTTTGGGGACTTCGTTTATCGAACGCTCATAGATGGTCCGGTTCCCCTCTGGGTCGACAAACGAGATGGTTGCATGGGGATTTGCAATGGCGGTTCTTCGAAGGTATTCCGAGGGACTGTATTCGCCCATCTTGTAAAGGACGTCCTTCAATTCCACTCGAAGCTCAGTTCCATGCCAGTTCTTATGAAACGAATCAGAAGATAAAGAAGAGGATTCTTCTTCGGCTGTCAACTCCTCCTCGCCTTGTTCGATGATGTCTGCCTTGTTCTTCGTGAAATCCAAAAGAAGTTTGACCTTCATGAGTCTTCCCTTGCCAGTGCATGTTTTCACTTCAATCGGTTTACCGGTCGTCATCTGGGAAAACATTGTCACACCAGAGACGCCAATACCCTGTTGCCCCCTCATCTGGATGTTTCTGTGGAACTTTGTGCCCGCAAGCATCTTTCCGAAGACCGAAGCGATATGTTTTTCCGGGATCCCAGGTCCGTTGTCTCTTCCAAGGATGAGATAGTGCTCCACTCCAAGAACGTTTAATTCAACGTTTATCTCAGGAAGGATCCCTGCCTCCTCGCATGCGTCCAAACTGTTGGTGACCACCTCGTGAACCGCCGTGGTCAAAGAACGAAGCTTGCCGCTGTAACCTAGGTGGGCCTTGTTTTTCCGGAAGAACTCGGTTATCGAAACTTCCTTGAATTTCTTGAATAATTCTTCAGCTTTTTTCTTTATAACATCCGCCATATTGAAGTAATGAAATGTACGGGCAAGAATAAAAATATTTTAAGTTATCTTCGACCCTGACTCCGCTCAAGAAAACGATAAACATTCGAATGATTGGAACCAGAAAGAAGCATATCTACCGCCCTTTTCGCTATGTCAACTTCCCCATAGCTTCCGATTATCGATATGGTCTTTCCGTACACAGCCAAAAAAGCTCCCGTTAAATCCTCTATCACCTTCCAGCTACGCCCTTTCTCCCCGATGACCCTTCCTTTGAGTCTGGCCATGTTTTTCTCCGAAACACCTCCGTAATCTCTTAGATCGATTACTTCAAGGATGTTTTCGTCTCCTAACAACCGAAAGGCTTTCTCAGGATTAAATCCTCGTCCAATAGCTTTAATGATATCTTTGGAGATCCACTCGTCGACTGATTCGCCTTCAACTGAAACTTCCGTTTCTTCGATGGACAACTTAGTTTGAGTACGCAGTTCTATCTCCTTTTTTATCTCGCCCTTTGATCCTATAAGCACAGCTATCCTTTCTTGAGGGATTCTCACATATTGCATGAGTTGTAAATAGGGGAATGGTTTTTATATAGGAAATGGGGAAAAGATTTTTATGAAGGAACTAAAGAAACGATTTTTATATAGAAAAAACCATACATTGGCGGCCAGCAGCGTTTCTACAGCTGGCAATTAAATGTTTGGAGCAAACACAAAAATGGAAGAAGGAGATACACAGGCAGAAGATGTGACCATCGGGGATCTTTCACCGAAGTCCCGAAAGATAAACGTAACCGGAAAAATTGTAGACAAAGCCGAAGTCAGGGAAGTGGAATCCCGAAAAGACGGAAGCAGCCACAGAGTATGTGAGGCTACCATAGGCGACGGATCAGGCACAGTGTTATTGAGCTTATGGGACGACCACGTAGACCAAGTCGAAGTGGAAAAGGTCTATCTGATAAAAAACGGATATTGTTCTCTATTCAAAAACAACCTCCGTCTTAACATCGGAAAATACGGCGAACTTGCGGAATCCGACGCTGAGATAGCCGAAATAAAAAGCGAAAACAACGTGAGCAGCCAATACTTCGAAGACGACAGAAGAGACAGGCGATCCGGTGGAGGAGGCCAAGGACGCTTTGGAGGCGGAGGAGGCGGAAACCGGTTCGGAGGAGGCGGTGGTAGATCAGGCAGAGGAAGATACTAGTTAATCTCTCCCACCTAAACTTTTTCTTTTTTATTTTCATTTTTTTTATTTCTTTCCTCATGACTATCACCATCGGTTTCGAGGGCACGGCCCATACGTTGGGTGTTGGAATCGTCGACGGGAAGAAAGTCTTTGCCGATGAAAAAAGCATTTACTCGCCTGAGAAGGGCGGCCTGCACCCCAGGGATTCCTCCCAGCACATGAGCGAACACCTGCATGAAACCCTCGAAAAAGCACTTGATGTTTCGAAAAAATCCTGGGATGATATCGAAGCCTTAGCTTTCAGCCAGGGCCCTGGGATGGGTCCCTGCCTTCGGACCGTCGCAACAGCTGCCAGAACCCTGGCACTATACCACATGAAGCCCTTAATAGGGGTCAACCACTGCGTAGCCCACATCCAAGCGGGTCTGACGGTCGGGGAATTGAAGGACCCTCTTACACTTTATGTTTCTGGGGGAAACACCCAGGTCACAAAGCTCGAGGAGGGCAGGTATCGCATATTCGGCGAGACGATTGATATAGGAGTCGGTAACCTCCTCGACAAGTTCGGCCGCGAGGTCGGATTAGCGCATCCTGCGGGGCCAAAGATTGAGATGCTCGCAAGCGAGGGCAAGGAATTCATCGAGCTCCCCTACACAGTCAAGGGGACGGATCTCTCGTTTTCGGGGCTGTACAACGCAGCCACCTGGGCTGCCGAAAAACATCCCCTCGAAGACGTCTGCTACTCCCTTCAGGAGACCGCCTTCGCCATGCTCTGCGAGGTCACTGAAAGGGCGCTCGCACACCTAAAAGCCAAAGAGATACTTCTGACCGGCGGCGTTGCAAACAACAAACGACTATCAGAAATGGTCGAATCGGTCGCAGACGAACACGGAGCAACCTACTACGTCCCAAAAGGGCTCTGTTCCGACAACGGCGCAATGATAGCCATGCTCGGAGAAGCAATGCACAAGGCAGGACTCGAAACAAAAATCGAAGACTCACAAATCAACCAAGGATGGCGGACAGACCAAGTAGATGTAGTATGGTGAATATTTCGCTTTTCTATTTCAAATCCGAAAGCTAGGGCATCTGTTTTTGACCCACTGTTACAACCTTGAATATCCTCCCATCGTGAAGGTTAAAACGTCTAGAGATACAGTTTTCAGTTTTCATTTTCATTAATTCTAAGTGAATAGGTCCTATTTCACATCCCACTTGGAGAATACGAGCTCCTCTGGGTAAGTTAATCTCTCCAGTTTTTGGCATCCCTAGATTCAAACCGCTATGACCGCCACCTGTGCCATATAAATCAACGAAAAACTTTTGATTTTTTCCATCTCTTCGTTTGACAGGAGTAGTGACGTACATCATCTTTGATTGGTTTTTAATGAAATCGGTTAAGGGTTTTACTTCTTTTTCCGTCAGCGGTTTTTCTGAAGCATACCTAATGAACAACGGGTCGATGAAGGTGTTATAGCTCTCATAAATGGATATATACTCTCCACTATAGTTTACTGGAAGAAGGTAGGTGAGGTTCCTACCATTTACCTCTTCATAAGATGTGGTCATTAATTGTGTTCTTGCCTCCTCTAACTGGGGGTACACATTTTTTTCAAGCCATTGAATCATCACTTGTCTTGCCTCTTCTATGGTGTCCATATCGGGCGAATATGAACCAACTTCTACTTCTACTTCAACGGGTTCCCACCATGTAATCCCACCAGTGGCGAGTCTTGGTTTTGAATATTCCTTCTGGAGATAACCAAAAGCGTATACTCCTATCAAAA
>JBDREA010000040.1:0-2012 GCA_043820265.1 Candidatus Altarchaeota archaeon
GACTGCCTTGGCCATAGCATTAATTGCTTCATCTTGTGAAACAACCGTTTTATGCAGTTCGGACTCAAGTTCCAAAAGTCGCTGGGTTTCCTTTTTCTCCAGTTTCGTCAACGGCACACCCGTCATATTGCTAACGACCTCCGCAATGATTTCGTTGTCCACTACTCCGGTCGCCTCTTTGTTTTCCTCGTACCATTTTTTATGCAGCAGAGTCTTCTCATCAAGAAGCTGTTGGGCTTCATCTCTCAATGCCGCCGCCCGCTCATAGTCGGCATTTTTGACGGCTTCGTCTTTTTCCCTTTGCAGCTTTTCTATTTTCTCTTCCATCTGCGTCAAATCGGGCGGAGGAGTCATGTTTTTAAGTCGAACCCGCGCACCGGATTCATCGATCACATCTATCGCCTTGTCGGGCAGACACCTGCCGGTTATGTATCGGGTCGAAAGCTCTACTGCATGGAAAAGGGCCTCGTCGGTAAATCGAACCCTGTGGTGCGCCTCGTAGCGGTCCTGAAGTCCTCTAAGTATCTCCAGGGTTTCATCCTTCGAAGGCTGTTCGACAATTATCGTCTGGAAACGCCTTTCAAGCGCCCCGTCTTTCTCGATATGCTTTCTGAACTCGTCTAAAGTAGTGGCGCCAATACACTGGACTTCTCCTCTTGCAAGAGCCGGCTTGAGCACGTTTGAGGCATCGATAGCACCCTCGGCACCACCCGCTCCTACAAGCGTATGAAGCTCGTCAATGAACAATATAACATTCTTTGCCCTTCGGACTTCGTTAATGACCGCCTTTATTCTTTCTTCGAATTGTCCGCGATATTTTGTCCCTGCTACCATCATTGCCAGGTCAAGCACCACCATCCGCTTGCCCTTGAGGATTTCCGGCACTTGCTTGTTGATTATCTGCTGGCTCAGACCCTCGACAATAGCAGTTTTGCCTACGCCTGCTTCGCCCAGGAGAACAGGATTGTTCTTCGTTCGCCGACAGAGTATCTGGACCAGTCGCTCAATTTCTTTCTTCCTGCCAATCACCGGGTCGAGTTCACCGTCAGCGGCTAATTGTGTAAGGTCTCTGCCGAAGCTGTCCAGTGCCGGGGTTTTGCTTTTTGTCTTTCTGCCCATGGTCGGGGCCATCTTCATCCCAAGAGCGGCAGGTCCGTCATCCACTCCGGCTCCCAGCAGATTCAACACTTCCTGACGCACATCCTCGAGTTTCAAACCAAGATCCATAAGAACCTGAGCTGCTATACCTTCGCTCTCCCGCAGCAGACCTAACAGGATATGTTCTGTCCCCACATAATTATGATTAAGTGACCGGGCTTCTTCGATTGCATACTCAATCACCTTCTTTGCTCGTGGCGTCTGGGGCAGTTTGCCCATCGTGACCATGTCCGGGCCGCTTTTGACCAGTTTTTCCACTCCGAATCGAAGCTTCTTTATGTCAACATCCAGATTTTTCAGCACTGTAGCCCCTACTCCGCTACCTTCCTTAACCAGCCCTAAAAGGATGTGCTCGGTTCCTATATATTCGTGGTTAAAGCGCTGGGCCTCCTGGTTAGCCAACGCCATAACCTTACGTGCACGGTCTGTAAAACGTTCAAACATCTTTTACCCCGAAACCTATTTTAGAAAAAAAGCTAATCTGCTACTACCGTTGTTGGAAAAACACCAACGTAGTATAACCAATTGGCGATAAGTAAAATTTTATATATTTTTTATTATATCGCACTCAATCCGTCTGTCAAATATGTAATATTTGCCTATTGCCTTGCTTATTTAGACTTTCAGTACATACTTTTATATACTTTAAGCTGAACTGATGTTCATTCCTGGACCAACTTTTTCTTTATTCTCAACTTTATCGGTAAAAATAGATGCCAACTTTCCGTTTTAACACGCAAAAATCAAGATTTTAGGCACCAAAAAGCTTTATCAAGGTATAGCAGTACAAGTCAATTCTGCAAAACGGCACCTTTAGGAAGAATTTTATGCTATTCAGAATTTAAAGCTGGATT
>JBDREA010000041.1:0-2848 GCA_043820265.1 Candidatus Altarchaeota archaeon
GGTTGAAAGATGAAAAAGAAGATTCGTAAAGGGAGAAGTGGGAAGAGCGATAAATGCTATGTTTTTAAGGTCGCGCTCGCTGGCCGTCAGAGAGTCTGGCGTGCGATTGCGGTGCGAGGGGATCAGACACTCGACGACCTCCATGAGGCCATTTTTACGGCGTTCGACCGCGACGAAGAACACCTCTACTCCTTCTACCGGGGGAAAAGCCGGAGAAAATACGATGTTGAATACGTCCACCATTATGCATTGGAGGATATCTCGCCCATCTACAAGGATATCCGTGATTCCCTGCCACCAAGACCCTCCGTCTACGACGCAGCCAAAACAAGGGTGGACTCCGTAGGTTTCTCGGAACGCGAGAAGTTCTGGTATCTCTTCGACTGCGGCGACTGCTGGGAACACATAATCACAGTCAAAAAAATCATACCCGTCGACAAGAAAACGAGATACCCACGCATCATAGACCAGAAAGGGGAATCACCGGAACAGTACCCAGACATCGAGGATGAATAAAATGGATGCATCTGAAGAGTTTAGAAGGAGTGTCAGAGAGTTTGATTTAGCCTGGGAAGAGTTCTTCCAGGACAAACCTAAACCCCGGACCGAAGAGGAGGACTTAAAGCAAGAACAGGAATTTACTGAGTGGTATAATAACGTCCGCAAGCAGTCGGATACGGGTAAGACGCCGGCTGAGATGGGAGAGAGGATGATGGAGTTTGGAGTAGATGAAGAACCAGAATACATCCCGATAAAAGATTTGTTGGTGGATGAGACTCCAAACTCCAAAATTAAAACCATTTATACGCGTGAGGAAGAGTATGTCTACCTACTCGAACCCGTTGAATCTGTTATCGTTGAGTACTGGCTTGAAGACCATAAAATTACAGATAAGCAGGTGGCGAAGGCCTTGAAGAAATTCCTTAAAAATCCATTCAAGGACTATGACCCGTCGAAAAGACCGTTTGAATACAATATCCAGTATGCCCTAAGTATTGGATTGCAGGAACAGGCCACAACACGAAATGAATTGAATGCAGTCATTGAGTACCTTCTGTGGTCTATAGATAACAGGAGTTGGATGAGAGATAAGCAAGCATATCTTAAATGGCTTTCCGCTTTCCTAGGATACATAGACCGCTCTGAGATTGACAACCCAGTAGTGCCTTTGATGATGGACTACACCGACGAATTAAGCAAGAAAGACTTTAAGCCATTAAACTTAAAGGAACAAATCAAGGAACAGAAAAAATCAGTGGGGGATACATGATGTTTCATTTTTCTTTTGCTCTTTCACAATATTTTATGTGGTGCCACAGGGATTTTTTGATGGGGGTTTGGTGATGAGTGAAGGTAATTCTTTGATTTTGTTTCAGGGCAAAGGTATTAGGAGGGTTTGGCACGGTGGTGAGTGGTGGTTTGTTCTGGAAGATATTGTTTCGGCCCTGACTGATTCCAAAGACCCTAAACAATACATTAAGAAGATGAGGCAGAGGGATGAACCTCTATCTCAAGGGTGGGTACAACTTGCACCTACCCTTTCCGTGGATACGCCGGGTGGCAAGCAGAAGATGAACTGCGTCAAAACGCGGGGGGCGTTCAGGATAATCCAGTCCATTCCTTCGCCGAAGGCCGAACCATTCAAGAGGTGGCTTGCCCAAGTCGGCTACGAAAAGATAACCCCAGAGAACTACCTTAAAATATCCGAAAAAACCAAGAGACTCCTGAAAGGAAAACCCAAAGCCCGAAAATGACTATTAATAAAGGAAGGTTCGGACCTTTCGGCGGAAGATTCGCACCAGAGGTATTGATGCCCGCCCTCATCGACTTAGATAAGGCCTTTACCAAGTACAGAAACGATAAGAGATTCAACGTCGAATTAAATGAAATCCTCGCTGAATTCGCTGGCAGACCAACCCCACTATACTTTGCAAAAAACCTGACGACAAACGTAGGCGGAGCAAAGATCTTTCTCAAACGCGAAGACCTCGTACACGGAGGGGCACATAAGCTGAATAATACCGTTGGTCAAGTCCTTCTTGCTAAAAAGATGGGTAAAACAAGAATAATCGCGGAAACAGGCGCAGGACAGCACGGGGTTGCGACAGCTATTGCTTCGGCCTACTTTGGATTAAAATGCCAAGTTTATATGGGAGCAACCGACATAATCCGTCAGAGACTCAACGTTTTTCGAATGAAGCTGATGGGGGCGAATGTTATCCCTGTCGAATCCGGTTCAAAGACCCTGAAGGACGCCATCAATGAGGCAATGAGGGACTGGCTAACCAACATTGAATCAACTCACTACATCATAGGATCTGTCGTCGGGCCGCACCCTTACCCGACTATGGTCCGGGAATTTCAGCGAGTCATTGGTAAAGAAACGAAAAAGCAGATAATGAAAAAAGAGAAAAGACTGCCAGACACGATGATCGCCTGTGTCGGGGGAGGAAGCAATGCAATGGGCTTCTTCTACGATTTCATAAAGGAAAAAGTAGAGCTTATAGGAGTGGAAGCAGGAGGAAAAGGGCTATCAACCGGAAAGCACGGAGCAACACTTTGCAGAGGAACCAACGGAGTCCTACACGGCATGTACTCAAAACTCCTACAAGACAGATTCGGCCAGATTAAGGAGTCCCATAGTGTATCTGCAGGACTCGACTACCCAGGAGTGGGACCTGAACTGAGTTTCCTAAAAGAAAAGGGGCGACTAAAGACCGTCGCAGTAACAGACAACGAAGTCCTTCAGACTTTCAAAATCCTATCTGAAACAGAAGGTATAATGCCTGCTCTCGAATCAGCCCACGCAGTGGCGTATGCCATGAAAAAGGCAAAGAAGATGGGAAAA
>JBDREA010000042.1:0-10016 GCA_043820265.1 Candidatus Altarchaeota archaeon
AACCTTGGTTATTGTT
The DNA here is from genome assembly GCA_043820265.1 of Candidatus Altarchaeota archaeon. Classification (GTDB taxonomy): domain Archaea; phylum Altiarchaeota; class Altiarchaeia; order IMC4; family JBDREA01; genus JBDREA01. The sequence continues at coordinate 17 of JBDREA010000042.1, forward strand.
CTAGACGGCAGGCAGAGGAACTGATACGGGCTGGGCGGGTGAAGGTCAATGGGGAAACAGTAACTGTTGGAGGTAAAGCTTCGGAGACTGATGTCATAACTGTTGACGGTAAAGTTGTTAAGGGAGAGGATATGGTATATTTGATGTTTCATAAGCCTACTGGTTGTGTTACAGCCGTGAGAGATCCTAGGGACAAGACGGTAATGGACTATCTCAGGATAAAGGAGAGGGTTTTTCCCATAGGCAGACTTGACCGTGACACCTCGGGAATACTTCTTCTGACAAACGATGGCGATTTTGCAAATAGTGTCATGCACCCCAGATATGAAGTGAAAAAGAGGTATGTCGTAATGCTTGATAAACCTGTGAAGCAGGATGTGAAAAGAAAAATTGAACGCGGCATTACACTTGAGGATGGAAAAACAGCACCTGCAAAATCAAACATCCTAGCGGAAAATACCCTGGACATCACAATACATGAGGGAAAAAACAGGATAATCCGGAGGATGATGAAGGCGTTAGGCTATAACGTAAAAACCCTAGAGAGGGTCTCAATCGGAAACCTCAAACTTGGAACACTAAAACCGGGAGAATACAGGAATCTAACAAAAAACGAGATCACCCAGATATTCAAATAATCAAACCCTCAGGAGTCTATACCAAAGATTTTAAAAATTGAAAAAAAGAGATAAAACTAAAAAGATCACTAAACCCCACTCAAACTCCAAAAAAGAAAACCTTGCCGAAGGCGGGACTCGAAGAATAAGTTTTACATTTTTAACACGCCCCTTATAAGGGCCGAACTCGCAACCTGAGTTACTAGACAAGGAAAGAGTATCCCCAATTCTGAAATCGCTATGCTGCGGGCTTTTTTCGCCTTGGACAGGACTTGAACCTGCGACCATCCGATTCCTGCAACCTGTTTTTCCGTGAACGCTTTTGCGGCTCAGAGGCCGGAAAAGGGTTCTAACAGTCGGATGCTCTACCAACTGAGCTACCAAGGCATACTTTAACACTAACTATTGAGACCCTTGAATAAATTACAGTCGGATGCTCCACGACAAAACGCTACCCGTTTTGTGTGCCCTAAGAAGGCTTTGCCTTCTTGGGCGCAACATCGACGAATTCGATGTTAGCGCGCCAAAACCCTCCGGGTTTTGAGCGTACCAACTGAGCTACAAAGGGAAAACTTAGGCTAATTGACTAAGTTTTTTCTTTTCCGCCAACGCTTTTCTTTTTTTAAAAAGAAAAGGGTTGTTTATTTTGCTCTTCGTCCTTTGGCTCGTAGGCTGGGTCGGACTTTTTCTGCGCCTTTTCCGCGTTTTCTTTGGCCTCGGCCTTTGGTTCCTGCGGGAGTTAGTCCTCGAAGCGATCGTTTCCTGTGGCTTCCAGAAGCAATCCAGCCGATGTCTCGGTCCGTTTTTATTGCTGGATGGCTGGGATCGGCTAATACGACTTCGTGCCAGATGAATTGGCCGTCGGCGAAGACCCAGTAGCTTCCCAGGACTTCGAGGTTGGGAAAACGCTTGTTTACGCGTTCTTCGGCCATGCGCTGAATTGACTTGTTGGGAGTGATTTTGTTGACTCCCATTCTTTTGGGTTTTCGTCCTCGGGATGGGCGGGATTTTCGCATTCCGCCCCGGCGAACTCGGATTCGCGCGACGACTAACCCTTGTTTGGCCTTGTATCCGAAGCCTCGGGCCCTGTCGATTCTGGTCGGGTGCTCAAGGCGTACGATTGTCGGCCCCCTGCGCCATGCGATTTTACGTTCCGAAATTAACTCTTTTAGTTCCTTGTTCTCTTTTTTCTTAATCTTAGCGCGAAGGCTTTTATGAGCCTCCTTAACATATTTCAAGTATCCCATTTTTATATCTCCGAGTCTCCCTTATTGTTGGATTCTAGCCGCCAGCGGGCTAACATCTCCGGCCCAAATAGTGCAATTGGGGTTTGCGGGAGAACTTTATAAGGTTGATTGACTAGGTAGGATAAATATAAAAAGAGTGTGAACGCGTTTTGTTATTTGATGCTTGGAGTTTGTATGGTTCTGGATTTCTCAGGGATAGTGTAAAACGTTTCGTATTTATAGTTCCCTCGACTAATTTTTTGTATTCGTTTAAGGGTGTTTAAGGGTGCCATTTAAAAAATTGTTCAGCTGGTTTAGGGGAATCTTCGGGAAAAAGAAGATTATCCGACTTGGATTCTATGGACCCCCTAATGCAGGAAAAACAACGCTAGCGAACAAGATTTCGGTTGACTGGACAGGGGAACCTGTGGGGGAGGTTTCTGAGGTGCCCCATGAAACCCGTGAAGTCCAGAAAAAAGAGCATGTCGTTGTGCGGTCGGGAAAACAAAAAATCGAGATGAATCTTCTCGATATGCCTGGAATTGCGACTAAAATTGATTTCGAGGAATTTATTGAACACGGCATGTCGGTTGAAGAGGCACAGCAGCGTGCAAAGGAGGCGACTAAGGGCGTTATCGAAGCCATTAAGTGGCTTGAGAACGTTGATGTCGCATTGGTTATCATGGATTCCACGAAGGACCCCTACACCCAGGTGAACATCACGATAATAGGGAACTTGGAAGCAAGAGATATTCCAGTTATAATCGTAGCCAACAAAATAGATTTGAAGGAGGCAAAACCCGACGCCATAAAGGAGGCTTACCCCCAGCACCACGTGGTGGAGGTAAGCGGGCTAAAGGGAAGCCATATAGCAGAACTTTATAAATCGATTGCAAAACATTCGCGGTGAAACAAAGGTGGCCGAATTAGAGATAGAATTCATATCAGCGGAAGTGCTTGAAAAGTCGGTGGAAGGAAAGATTCCGTTAATACTGGAAAAGATAAAAGCCAATAAGATTCTTGTCATAGAAGAATGTCTTTCCCCCCAGGAGGAGGCCGACCTCATAGAGGCCACTATGGAGGTTGTTGACAAAAAGTTTCCGGGAATCGAGGTTTCGACTTTAAGGGAGAAGTCGGAGTCAAGGTTCAAGGAAAAGTTGATAAGGTTTTTGGGGGGTAAAACCGGCGGACTGACTGTAGTCGGCCCCTCAAAGCTTGTCAAAAAAATAAAAAAGGAGCCTCAGCAGATATCCATGTTCGCTGAAGCAAACAAGTAGGAGATGCCACATAAATGCGTACGCTGCGGAATCATCTATGATGAGGGAAGCAGCGAGCTTCTGGAGGGTTGCAGCTGCGGAGCGCGGGTGTTCATGTATCTCAGGGAGCGCCCCGGGAAGAGTCCAGAACAGCTGAAGGCCGAACTTGAAGCGAAAACGATAGCAAAAAAGGATGTTGACTGGATCGAAAGCGAATTCGGAGACAAATTAAACAAAGAAAAAAGGACGATTCACTTGGATGTCGAAAACCTTAGGCGTGTGGCTGAGGGAGTGTTTGAGCTGGACCTGGCCTCGCTTATGAGCGGCAAACCAATCGTTGTAAAGGCGCGGGAGGGTGTATATTACATTGATGTGCCTTACGCTATGAAGAAGAGGAGGAAGTGAGGATGGCTATTCACCCGATTGATTTCAGATATGGAAGAGCTGAAGTACAGGATCTTTTTACTGAAGAGGCGAAACTGCAGTATATGCTGGAAGTCGAAGCGGCGTTAGCCCAAGCTCAGGCGAAAGTCGGAGACATCCCTAAGAAGGCGGCAGGTGAGATTTCTAAAAAAGCGAACACGAAGATAGTGAAACTGAAAAGAGTCAAGGCAATAGAGGATGTAATCCACCACGACATCATGGCGGTCGTAAAAGCCCTCGCAGAAAAATGCGGACCATCTGGCGGCTTCGTTCACTTGGGTGCTACCTCAAACGACATCATCGACACATCCACTGCGTTGCAGCTGAAAGACTTTATGAAAATTCTTGAATCAGATTTGAAAAAACTCAAGGAAGTTCTACTCAAACAAACCAAGACTCATAAAAAAACGGTTTGCATCGGCCGGACCCACGGTCAACATGCTGTTCCCACAACGTTTGGTTTGAAGTTCGCCATCTGGGCTTCGGAAGTCGAGCGCCACATCCAGCGTGTCGCAGAGATCAAACCTAGGATTCTTGTAGGGCAGATGACGGGAGCAGTCGGGACTCAGTCGGCTCTGGGGCCGAATGCAATGCGCGTCCAGGCCGAGACGATGAGGATTCTTGGATTGAATTCCGTGCTTGTCTCGAATCAGGTCATCCAGCGAGACCGCCTCGCAGAGTTCCTCTTTGAACTGGCTTTGATTTCTGCGAGCCTTGACAAGTTTGCGATCGAGATAAGAAACCTTCAGAGAACCGAAATCGCAGAAGTTGCCGAGGGATTCAAGAAAAAACAGGTGGGCTCTTCAACTATGCCTCACAAAAGAAATCCTATCTTGGCCGAACGAATAAGCGGATTATCGAGGGTTGTTATCGCCAACGCTTCTTGTGGCTTGAAAAACATCCCGCTCTGGCATGAAAGAGACCTTTCGAATTCCAGCTGCGAACGGGTCATCATCCCGGAATCATGCATTCTATCTGATTACATCCTGAATCTTTCGATCAACTTACTGTCCAATTTAGTCTTCAACTACGAGGCAATCGAGCGGAATCTGAATTTTAGCCAAGGCAGGATAATGGCGGAATCTGTCATGGTAAAACTTGTTGAAGAAGGATTAGGAAGGCAGAAAGCCCATGCACTTGTGAGAGACTGCGCAATGGAGAGTTTCGCGAAAAATCGTCCCATGAAGGAGTTCCTGCTCAAGGATAAAACTATCACAAAATACCTTACAGAAAAACAGATTGAATCAGCCCTTGATCCGCACAAATACATCGGCACGGCGGAAAAGCAGGTCGAAAAAGCTTTAAGGGTACTAAGGTAAATGGACCCGTTTCTTGAGGAGGCGTTGAAGGAGGCCAAGGAGGGACTAGCTGAGGGAGGAATTCCAATAGGTTCTGTTTTGGTATTTCATGGTGAGGAAATCATCGGCCGTGGGCACAATCGAAGAGTGCAGAAGGGCAGCGTAGTCCTTCACGCTGAAATGGATTGCCTTGAAAACGCCGGGCGGAGAACCGCAGAACAATACCGTCAATGCACCCTTTATACGACGCTCTCGCCTTGCAGCATGTGCAGCGGAGCAGTCTTGCTCTATGGAATTCCGCGGGTTGTGATTGGAGAAAACAAGAACTTCGCAGGGGAAGAAGAACTTCTTAAAAGCAGGGGGGTAGAAGTTGAGATCTTGGATGACGAAGAATGTATAAAAATTCTAGCTGATTTCATCGAAGCAAATCCCGAACTCTGGAACGAAGACATTGGAAAATAGCTATAGCGGATGACATAAATAATTCCTAGAAGTCTTATGTCATCCGATACGCGAGACACTTTTAGTGTCTGCGTATGAAAATGCCCCAAGCATTTTCGATATATTCGATGACATAAGTGCAAAATATATCGTAATAACTTATGTCATCGACTATAGTCAAACTGCTTTTTCTCCTTTGCAAAGATAATTTCTGCAAGCTTGTGTATTGCAACGACTACTTTGGAGAGGTCGTATTCGTCCCAGCCTCCGACGCTTATCCTCCAAAGGTTTCCGGCGGGGGTACGATCTAAATCAATGTTGGGGTGGACCAGCCCGGTTTGGTCTGCGAGCGCCTTGATTTCTGGACTCGACTCTGTCCGCCCTGTTTGAAACTTAAACGAATAAAGCCCTTTTTGATGGGGGATGTCTATGGAGCCGAGCTGCCTGGGGACACCGCTGTATACGTGGCTTGTACTTAGTTCTTTTGAGAGGTGATTGAGGGGCGCCCAAAAAGAGATTATATCTGTTGCCAGGGGATTTTCTATTCTGACAGTCTTCTTTCTGACGTCGTTTACAATGTCTGCCCAGTCCCCTATCCAAGCGTCCAACTTGTCATTTTTCTCGATTTTTTCCCCGTCTTTCCCATCTGATTCCATGTTTTGTATTAGGTATTTGTAAAAAAGAATATTAGAGAGAATAGTATTTTTTCCCTATTTTTATGATTTCTACTTCGTCTCCGGTTTTAAGGGTCTTTCTTGGATTAGATAATTTGTGGTTCTCATATCCTCCAAGACCCATGATTATTGTTTCTTTTGGCTTTACCTCTGTTACTACGGCCTTGAACCCCTCATCTTTTCTTGCTAATATCGGGGTGTTAATCAAACGGGGAAGTGGGGCATATTTGTCTTGGCCGTTTTGAAGAGACCTTAACTGAACATTATTTTTCACATTTAAGACGACATATGGATTGTCTTTGAATCCCAAGACGTCTCCTTCTTTGAAATCGGGCCTTTTAACAGAATAAGAGAATCTGAAAACGTCTTTTCCGTCTTTTTTCCCGTAGATCTTTGTGGTCTTTTTAACGAGGAATCCCCACTTATGAAGCAGGTTTGTGAATTTTTCCGCATATGGTTGGCTGGTTAGATAGTAATCCCATCCACCGCGAACCCGCAGAAATTGGCTGATGAACTCTTCTTCCGGTTCATATGTAGGTCTTTTATCATCCCTGATTTGGATGACTGCTTCAAAATATCCCCCCCCAAGATGCTTGCAGTTTCGGCAAGGCCTTTCTTTTGTCTTCAGCTTGAACTGAAGCGTCTTTGGGATCTGGATTCCCTGATATAATCCGATGAAATCGACTTCCAGGTCTACTCCTTCCTTTGTTCTTTTTCCTGCTACGTCAATGGAGCTGACGGTTATTTCCTTTGGGGTGACAAGGTTTCTTTCAACAAATTTCAGAATAACCAGATCCCAGTCCTCTATCCATTTGTCAGCTAGATAGTACTTTCCGCATTCGCAAAGCTCGAATTCGCTCTTTTTTAAGCTAAACGAATTTCGGTTCAAATAACAATCAATGCACAATCCCGCCTTGGGCGTATCAGCCCCGCAACTTGGACAAAACATAGTGGATAACGCTTTTATAGACTGGACCCCATATAATTCTTTCTTGTTTGCCCAGAAAATTAGGACCTCAACTATAAAAACGATGGCATCGATTAAATCAGAAGCTAAAAAGGACATCCTAGTAAAGGAGAACCGGAAAAGAAAGCGCGCACCGATATGGGTTTTCGCGAAAACCAACAGGAAAGTCAGAGACAGCCCCAAATCAAGAAGGCATTGGAGAAGAAACAGTATTTTCTGATCAATTCTTCGCGCTCTTCCACATCAAGTTGAACTGGTTTCTGTAGCCTATTGCGTTTGACGCATTTTTTATCACTATTGCCAATGGCGGCCTCGCAGTCCAGATGAAAAGGACTACTGTGTCCTTGTAGATTATAGTGTCCGTTGGCGAGGGGGAATCCCTTGGATGAAACCTTGCTTGCCCGTGGTATTGTTCTAGTAAACCCGGCTTGGATTCCTTAAGTTCTTCGTTGAAGATGCATTTTGAATCTATCTTGTATTTCTTTTTTATCCTCTGCCAGTAGCTCCAGTATGCCCCCATCGTCTTTTCGAATAATCCGGAAACTCCGAAGTCTAGGTATTCACCTCCCCCTTTGAGCTCCTCAAGTATCCTGTTGCAGACGGTCTTTATTCCCTTGTGCCCGGAGTATATCGCTACTTCCTGTTTTTCCCTTGCCGAATCCCTCTTTTTTTGGAGGTCCGGAATGATCTCTCTGAGCTTTTCCTGTTTTTCGGTGAGGTCGTCGAGGAACCTTTGGGGTTCTGCGGCTTCGAAGAATCTTTTTCCGTTGTGGATTGTGTATCCCACAAATCCCTTAGAGATAAGTTTTTCAAGTGTTGGATAAACTGTCCCCCTGTGGACTCCAGTCTTTTTTACTAGAGAACTTGCAGGAGTAGAGCCTGTTTCTAATAGTAGGAGGTATATCTTTGCCTCAATATCTGATAGACCCAATTCCTCGAGTACCTCTTTTTCCATCATCTTGGATAATTCTGGGAAGAACGAGTATATTAATTTAAGTTGTCGAAATTTCGACGACAAAATTTAATTAACAGGTTCTTCTTCATCACTACTGATGAATATGAAACCAAAAAATCTGGGGGAGCTCAACGAGGAAGTAAAAAGGACAAATTCTGAGCTAAGCGTCTTAGATTTGTTTAGATACATGCGAGTCAGTTTCCTAAAAGAAAATGTAACTCAGATCCAGAGAGCATACATAGAAAATGTGGGGACTGAATGGCCCGAGATTGAAGATATTCCTGAAGACACCCAAAAAAAGTTCGAAAAACTAATTAAGAAATACGGCCTCTTATGGGATGATCTAAACTTCCACTTTACTTACAGGTTAACCGAACTCGACGATTTAATCAACTTATTTCCCGAACTAGAAATCGAAAGAGAAGTCATTGAACATGTGATCAATCAGGGATTCCTTCTAAGCCTTCTTCCGCTCAACCTGAGCCTTCCGACCGAGGCAAGAGAAAAAGCAATCCCTAAATCAGACTACTATGAAGTCCACCCAAGCAAAGACGTTGATCCGTACGGCATCTTCACCGAGAAGAGCAAGATCACCGATAAAAAGACCAATCGCTACCTGGCATCGAGGAAATTCCCCCATTCTGCGCTCTTCAACATTCACACGACCTGCCATGCCGGGTGCGTGGGCTGCTATAAAAGTTTTTACGTCCGAGAAAAACGAAAGCCTCTCAAGGGATTGGAATTCGAATCCGTAGTCGAACAGACCAAAGCCTTCGTTGACTGGTTGAACGAAAATCCCGAAGTCTACGACATCATCATGAGCGGGGGAGAACCTTTGATGGTCTCAAACGAAACAGTGAAAAAGATGTTTGCAGAGTTTGCAAAAGCCAAGAATCTGAGGATAATAAGGATTTGTACTGGAACCGTCTTTCTTGGTCTTCCATTCAGAATCGACGATGAACTCCTGGACTTCCTGAAGGAATTCGAAAACAAAACCGGCAAACGGATAACCTTCAACGTTCATCTCGCAAACCACCAGAATATCACGCCAGAGGCTCTTTTAGCTGTTCACAGGATAAAGGAGAGAGGATTCAAACTCTACTCCCAGGTTCCCATCATGGAAAAGGTTAACTTCTTCAAATGGAACCACGAAAAAACAATGAAGTTTCTCATAGAACTCGGAAAAAGGCAGGCAGCCGCCGGAGTCGAACCCTATAAATTCATAGTAGACATGCATCCGCGGACTCTCGAGTACTATGTGCCCCTTGAGCAGTTGCTCCGAATCTGGAGTCAACTCGGGGAATCCCATGACTTCCCAGAACTTGAAAGGCCAAGGACTCTCTCAATACTCTGCAAAGAAGGAAACGTGATTCTTTCAGGGTACACCCTCCTAGCCATCCAAAAAAAGATTTTCAAATCCAAAGACCTCGTAGTCTATACGATTCCGGCAGTATTTTCGGGGACGGCTGAGGAGCCAAAAGTTGAGAGGGTGTTCACGTACTACGAACCGATAATGAGCGCGAACGAAGACCCTCAAAGCCTTGAGAAACTCAAAAAGGAGATCCTTTCAGAAACAAAGAAATCCCGAAACGGTGCAAATGGAAGGAGAGGAGGATGAATACGAAGTACGTCATCAGAAATGGCGAATTGATCGAAAAAGAGAAGGCAAATATTTCGATCTACTCGAAATCGCTCTTCTTCGATTTCTGTGTGTATTCAAACATCAAGGTTGTACATGGAAGCATGTTTGTCCCACACCTAGAGATAAAAAAGTTATTTCAGTCGGCAGAAATCATTGGATTAGACCACCCCTTCACTGAAGAAGAGGTTGTGTCTTGGACGAGAACGCTCATCAAAGTCAACCACCTCTCCGATGCCCTCATCAGACTTCTTCTTATCGGTCCGGAAAAAGAAAGCGAAGCAACTCTTTTTCTCTTTCCAGTCGGTTTGACTTTTCATCCGAAAAAGCTCTACACCAAAGGCGCAAAGGTGATAACCTATGAGGGAGAGAGAGTCTTTCCAACTGCAAAATCAAAAGACCTGCTTTTGGGATACCTTGGATACCAGGAGGCTATGAAAAACGATGCAATCGATGCCTTATTAGTGGATAATGAAGGTAACATCCGCGAAGGAACAAGGAGTA
>JBDREA010000043.1:0-16561 GCA_043820265.1 Candidatus Altarchaeota archaeon
ACTTGCAAAGCAAGTTTGTGTACACCAAGTCCAATGGAACTTGTTGTGATGGAACATTTAGCATTATGCAATTCTATATATTCGATGATATATGTTGCCTGAGAAAAGTTCCACGACAGAGAGCCATAGGCTCTCTGTGTGCACAAAATCAGTGCTGTGATTTTGTTGCAAGACATATATCATCGACTATACTGCTCCAGTGAAATGTCGATTATATCTGAAAGTATGGCGCTTGACGTCTCCTTTGGCCCTGCTCCTGGGCCGACAAAGGTGATTTGTCCTGCGAGATCTGTGTCAAGCATTATCGCGTTCAGGGCTCCTTTCACGTTCAATGTGTGGTTTTTTGCTACGAGTCTCGGAGATACGCTAAGTTGTCCGACGTCTCCCACCAGTTTTATCACGTAGCCGTGTTCTTTTGCGAGATGGATGGCCTCAGGAGTGACATCGGTTATTCCTTTGACTGAGATGTCTTTGTATGAGACGTCCTTATCTAGAAGCGAGTTCGCAAGAATGGAGACCTTTGCTGCAGTATCTATTCCCTCAAGATCATAGGTTGGATCGGTCTCTGCGAAACCAAGCTCTTGAGCTTCTTTCAGAGAGACCTTCAAGTCGACGCCTTCTTCTGCCATCTTGTCCAGGATGAAGTTGGTTGTGCCGTTCAGTACTCCCTGGATTTCCGAGATCCGGTTTGACCTTTTAAGTTGGAGGCCCTCCTTTATTATGGGGATGCTTCCCCCCACTGTTGCTTCATATTTTAAATGGATCCCGTTTTTTTCGGCTAAGCGATTCAATTTCTGAAATTTCAACGCCAGCGGAGACTTGTTTGAGGTTACGACGTTCATCCGGTTTTTTAATGCACTCACGATGTGATCTATACCAGGCTTTCCGTTCTTTATGTCGCCGGGGGTCATCTCGACTGCTATGTCTGCGGGTTTTGATTCAAGGACATCCAAGGTTGAAGTCTTTCTGAAATCCGGGTGTTTTTTGAATTCGTTTTTTTGTATGTACTTGAGCGCTTTTGATAGGTCGATTCCTTTTTCGTCTATGATTGAACCTTTCTTTTCACAGATCGCCGTAACCGAAAGCGTAAGATCGCAGTTTTTTGCCAGTTGTTCCTTCTTTTGGATCAGAGTTTCAATCAATCCCCTCCCGATAACACCGGCTCCTATCAGTACAAGTTTTTTGTTTTTCATTTTAGTTATCGAGAGAATTGATCAAAAGAAATTTCTTTCGGCGACATATCTCATTTACCACAGACATAAGTTTTTGTTGTTCCTTCTGATCGAATTCGCAGGTAAATAAAACCGAGCTCTTTCTTTGGGGATCAGGCATGACAACGTCTACGTCAGACACCACTCCCACCTGGTTTATCCTATCTATGGTATCCTGGAGGTCTTCGTCTATGACGTGACCCACCACGATGAAGCTCAGAGTCTTCTTAGCCAGGTAGAGCCTTCCCTCCACAAATATTTCTTTTACGCTCACGCTGTTTTCCCCTAACCCTTTTTGGATGAATCCAAGCGATTTCTTGTCTTTGGCCTCGAATGTCACCTGGACGTCTGCGTACCCGTTTTTTGCCCGGTTGTGCTGTACGCTCATGATGTTTCCGCCGTGCGAGCTGATGGGTTCAATCGCCTTGATGAGGCTTCCGGGAACGTCCTTTAATAGGAGCGACATGTCAATTTTCATAAATGTCTAATCCTTTTGGAAACCGTTTATTAATAATCATTTCTTTATTACCTCTTTGCTTGACATGACAGAATTAATAATTACAGAAAAACCCAAGGTCGCAGAAAGGATAGCTAGAGCCCTGGGAAATCCTAAGAGACTTGGAAGGGATGGAGTGGCTTATTTTCAGGTCGAAGACATTTTGGTTGCGCCTGCGGTCGGCCACCTTTATGGATTGGTCGAAAAGGACAAGAAGGGCTGGACTTACCCGGTCTTCGACATCAAATGGACCCCCAACTATGAGAGCTCTAAGTCGGCGGATTACACGAAGAAATATCTGGAGAACCTAAAGTCTCTGGCAAAGAAGGCAGATTCATTCGTTAACGCTTGCGACTACGACGTCGAAGGAGAGGTCATCGGATTCAACGCCCTTCTTCATGCTTGCGGAGTGGACCCATATAAAGACAACGTCAAACGGATGAAGTTCTCAACTCTTACTCCAGACGCAATAAAAGAAGCCTATAAAATCAGAGGAAAAATCGACAGAGGACTGGTAGACGCAGGTCTAAGCCGCCATACACTCGACTGGTATTGGGGCATCAACCTTTCGAGGGCTCTTACTTTGGCTGTGCGGCGTGCGCACGGATACACGACCTTGACTATCGGGCGCGTCCAGGGACCCACACTGAAATTCCTTTCCATAAGGGAAAAGCAGATTATGGACTTCAAATCTGAGACGTACTGGCAGGTCGAGTTGACAGCCTCAAAGCAAGCTGAGCTCTTGGTTGCGCTCTTTGAAGACCAAAAGATTTCTGGGTTAGAAAAGGCTGAAAAAATTAAATCATCGTGTGGGCCGACTGCCCTGGTGACTAAGGTTGAAAGGAAGACGTTCAGCCAGGAAGCTCCCTGCCCCTTTGATCTGACCACCCTGCAAACTGAAGCATATAAGCATCTGAAAATCGACCCAAGAAAAACCCTGGAAGTCGCACAAGAGCTTTACACGAGCGCTTTGATAAGTTATCCTAGAACCGGCAGTCAAGAGCTTCCCGTTGTCCTAAACCTGAAGGAAATCGTCAGAAGGGTTTCGGAGAATCCTTTTTATACAGATGTGTGCAGAGTTCTCATCAGCAAAGAACAGCTTAACCCTGCAAATGGGAAAAAAACAGATCCCGCCCATCCGGCAATCCATCCCACAGGGGTCAGACCCGCAAACCTTGGGTCAGCTGAAGAAAAGATTTATGATTTGATCGTCCGCAGGTTTTTAGCGACATTCGGGGAACCGGCGAAACGAGAGACTGTCAAGGTCGAACTGGATTGCAAAGGAAACCGTTTTCTCGCGGAAGGGACAACTACAGTTGAAAAAGGCTGGCACACATTATACGGCCCATACGCTAAATTCAAGGAATTGGAACTTCCTCACTTGATTGAAGGGGATATTTTAGAAGTTAAAAAGGTAGAGGTGGTTGAAAAGGAGACTCAACCGCCTAAGAGATACAGTCCCGCATCCATCATAAAAGAGATGGAGCGCTATAATATCGGCACAAAGGCGACGAGAAGCCAGATACTCGACATCCTCTTTAAAAGGGGTTACGTCACAGGGAAATCCATGGAGGTGACTCCGCTTGGATTAAGCGTCTATGAGACCCTTTCCGAGCACAGCCCCCTCGTCCTAGACGTCCAGCTTACAAGGAGGTTCGAGAATTCAATGGAGGAGATAGAGTTGGGAAAGATTTCCGCAAAAGAGGTAATAACCAAGGGGAGAGAAACCCTCACAAACATCCTAACTGATTTCAAGCGCGACGAACTAAAGATCGGAAGCGCACTGGCCAAATCCGTCCACACAACCCAACAGCAGAAAAACGGATCCTACCTTGGGGACTGCCACAAATGCGAAGACGGAAACCTCACCCTCAGAAAATCGCCTTATGGAGGATTCTTCGCAGGATGCAGCAACTACCCGGAATGCAAATACACCATCACGCTCCCCAAAGGAAACCTGAAAAGAACAGGAAACTGCAAGGTCTGCAGCTACGCCGTTTTATCGACCACTGGAAAAAGCAAATTCACATTCTGTATCAACCCAGAATGCCCAAGCAAAAAGAAAGCCTAGCCTTTATATTTCTAAACTTCCAAAGATAAAAAAATGACACTTAAAGTCGGAGTCGTGGGGATCGGAGGCATGGGCGGAAACCATGCGAGAGTCTATCATCAGATGCCTAATGTCGAATTAGTCGGGATCTGCGATCTGAACCAGAACAGGTGTAAGGAGCTTGCTAGTCTCTATAAAACAAAAAGTTTCGCCGACTACAACGAACTTTTCAAAGAGGGCCTTGACGCAGTAAACATCGTCGTCCCCACAGTCAACCACAAGGAAGTGGCATTGGCGGCCTTTAAAGCAAAAATCAACGTCCTTTTGGAAAAACCAATTTCAGATACCGTTGAAAACGGATTACAGATTACGAAGGCGGCGGAAAAGGCGGGAGTTAAGCTTCAAATTGGACACATCGAAAGATTCAACCCTGCGGTGAAGGCATTAAAGCAGAGGGTGAAAGACGGGCTTCTGGGAGACATCGTATCCATGTCTTCGACGAGAGTGGGCCCGCATAATCCTAGGATAAGGGATGTTGGCGTGACAATCGATCTCGCAGTTCACGATATAGACATAATGTGCGATTTGATAGGTCAGCGGGTTAAACAGGTGTTTGCGTCTTCCGGCAAAGTCATCCATGAAAGAAGCGACTGGGCGATGATCCACATGACATTTGAGGATGGAGCAGCTGGAGTTATTGATACAAACTGGCTTACCCCCTTTAAAGTGCGTGAACTGAAGGTCGTCGGAACCAAAGGTTTCGCAGTTGTAAAATACATGGAATCCACCCTCATCTATCATGACGGGCGGGCGAAGATAACCTACCAGGAAGTAGAACAGGAGCCTTTGAGAAACGAACTCGAATACTTCATCGACTGTGTCTCAAACAACAAAGAACCAGAGATTACGGGGTATGTCGGCTGCCGTGCCTTGAAGCTTGCCTTGGCTGCCGTAGAATCCGCAAGAACGAAGAAACCAATTTTAATAGACTAATTCTTTTCCGGCATACGGCCGAAGGCATATTCGATTACCCGCCAGATTATCCTCCAGATGATTGGCAGGACAACCAAGGCTCCGATAACTAAAGCCGCCCCTTCTGAGGTGTATTCTATCCTGAATATGTGGTGGGCGAAAAGCATCCCAGTAATCACCAGAAGGATGCTCAATCCGAAGCTTAGCGAGAGTCTGTCCGCAGTTGATAGCTCCTTGTTTCCGATGAATAGCGCCCAGCTCACAGCGAATCCTGGAAGAAAAAAGACGCACATCAAGAGGATGATTGACCGTATGGTGGTCAAAGGGTTGATTTTAGCATAAAAATAAAAAAACCCAGAGACTATAAGGATTGAAAAGATGCTCAACCCAATGATTTTTTTTCTGCTTGACCCGGAAATCCCATATGAGTTCATTTCTAATAAACATCTATAGTGAGAGATATGAGGTTCCATCCGCTATAAAAGTCATGAGCGGAAATCCCGTGTTCTATCGAGAAATCCATGCTTAGGTTGTTGTTGAGCTCACTTTCTTCGGTTATCTCATCTGTTGGGTCCACTGTGGCGGATAGCGTATAGATTCCGATAGCAGAGGGGGTAGTCCAAAGAACTGAGGTTTCTTGGCTGACTCCCGATTCAAGCGTCGAAAGCGAGGTGTTGGCGAAATTTGA
Organism: Candidatus Altarchaeota archaeon; assembly: GCA_043820265.1. Classification (GTDB taxonomy): domain Archaea; phylum Altiarchaeota; class Altiarchaeia; order IMC4; family JBDREA01; genus JBDREA01. Next base: position 5,418 of record JBDREA010000043.1, read on the forward strand.
GCCGTCTAAAGCGAATGATGCGGAAAAGTTTGTTTCAGTTCGACCAAGCCCGACGTTTTTTATCAGTGCCGAAACGTTTGATTGATAGCTTAGTCGGACTGGGGAGGGATTAACCTGCAGGTACTGTACAACCAGGTCGGATGCATAGATACTCACTGTTGCGTCTAAATTGTAGGTCAGGGTTGTATCTCCTGAATCATTGAATGAGAGGGTAAGCATAGCTAAACCCGTGTATACGCCTGGCTTTTGATTTTGCGGGACCGTGAGGGTTATATAGGATGTGCTGGTCTGGCCTGGACCGATGCTTGCAGGCGTGCTGACATTGAATGACGATGAGGGCAGTGTATTTGGCCCAGAAGTAAGATTGGAAAAGGAGATGTTTATTAGATCAAGCTTATAGATCTGATCGGCGTTCTTTGTGTCGATGCTCTGCTGCTGGGATGCGCCTTGGGTGGCTCCGCTAAAGAGGAACTCTGACTGGTAGATGAATATGCTTGCATTGGAGTCTGAAACGTACATTTGTATTGGGATAGTGGTGTTTTTCACCGTGTTTAATCCCTCGGTTCTGCCGGTCAACAAAAGCTCGCCTGTATAGTTGCCTGACTGGTTTACCACTTCGATGTAAATGTCCACTCGTTCTTCTTGGAGGACTCCGAGGCTGAGAATCTGGCTCGGATAGAGATATACTCTTGAGCTTTCAAGGGGATTGCTGCCGGTCTGCCTGTATTCTATGTTGATGTCTACGAGTTCGATATCCAGGCTTGCATCGCTTACAAGATACGAACTTGCGACTATCTGGTCGAGAGCTGTCTGCACTGTAACAATCGTTGCTTCAGGCCGGATTGTGAGTATCGGCTCAAATGCGACAGCCTGTCTTTGGAGATTGTTTGAGCTTTCGGTTTCTGTGGGGGAGGAATATGTGATGTTTGCAGTCAAGTTCCTTGCGAGCGCGTTGCATGTCCCTGAGTCCTCATCCCAGGTGATGTTTAGATTCCTTTGAGCTCCTGGCCCAAGGTTTGACCCACTCAAGTTGCCTATGAAATTGTCGACGTCATAGTATACGGAGACTGTGAAGTTTTCTGCTATCCCTAGCCCCTGGTTTCGTATGTTCACATTGACGCTGTGGGACTGGCATTCTATGTATACTGTGTCGCTTTGAAGTATCTGTGATATGGGATCTTCTCCTAGGACGCCCATCCCCGTTTTATTTAGTATGCTTAGGCCGCCTTGGAAAGCTGGCTCGATGTATGTGACGTTTATTTCTGAGATTATGAGGTCTGGTCTGTGGTTTACTGTTATCGTCCTTGATAGCTGGTTATTTGATTCATTGTATTCGTCTATCAGGTCGTCTGCGTCAAGCACCAGGATGATAGAGTGCGATCCTGCTGGTGTCGCGTTCCAGTTGAACGAGAGGGTAATATTGTCCCATCCCGTCAGATTGAAGGATTGATTTATCCCTATCTGTGTCGAGGGTGTGATGTTTGAGTCATACAATTGGGCGACTCCGCCGGTTGCGTTCAGGTCGCCTTGGTTTGTGATGGTTGTGTTTATCTGGATTATCTCCGATTCTGTTGGGGCTGAATCCGAGAAGCTGATTTGACTTGCAGACGAAGTGACATCGGCTTTGAATAGAACCCTTATCTGTCCATAGTCGTAGTTATTTATCTCCACCGCCTCATCAACCTCTTCATCTGCGTCCGCCAGAGCGAATATGTTGTGGGTACCCGAGGTCGCAATCCATGTGGTGTTAACTTCCACGCTCTCGTTTGAGTTTACTCCCGTTACTTGGATAGAACCTCCGATTTGCTGCCCCAACGAGGGCAGGCCATCGTAGATGTTCACTGAAAAATTAGAAGCGTTGCTTGTTCCCTGGTTTCTTATCGAAGCATAGATAGTTATGTTCTGCTGGTCGTTTGCCACCTCCTCGGAGAATGTTACGTTTTCGATTATCAGATCAGGCTTTTGAGATGTTACAGACACCATCAGGGAGTTGTTGTTGTTCAATTCGCTTGATTCATCTACGTCGTCTTCGGAGTCCACAACGGCAGTTATCACAACCGAACCGATATGGTCTGTGGAATTCCATTCAATAGATGTGTTTGTTGTGGCCGATGCGTTTAAGGCGCTTATCTGGGTTCGCCCGAACCATACTCCGTCGGCGTAGAAGCTGACATTGTTTTCATGAAGATTAACACCTAAACCTGTGTTCTTTATCCTAGCGGTTAGCTCCATTAAAAGCCCCTCGACAACCGAGGACTGGTTTGCAGTGATGTATTGAACAATCAGGTCTGGCTTTGGAATGTCAACGTAAGTGTTCAAATCATAATCCAGGGTCGTATTGATTGAGTCGTTGAAGCTTAGGTGCATAAGGCCTGTTCCAACATATGATCCAGGTTCCTGACCTAGTGGGACTGTGAGGTTCACTTCGAATTGATTGCTTGAGTTAACTTCGATTTCGGATAAATCCTCATGGCTTAATTGAGTGGAATCCAGGATGAACGAACCATATGTCATGTTTGAGAAGTATGGGATGTCTGGTGTGACCTTGTGTCTGAGGTCCGAGTTCCTGACGTCCAGTAGGCTTGAACTGGTCTGTCCCTGATAGAGCGTTCCGAAGTCCAGGTTTATCTCATATACTACGATGATCGCTCCGTTGTTGTCTCTGACTATGGTCAATGGCAATGTAGTGTTCGCTACTTGAACACCGTCCATTTCCCCCTCAACCACTATGCTTCCGGAATAGTTGCCTGTCTGGTTGGGAGGCTGAATGACGATTTCAAAGTTATCCTGACTTCCGGCAGCTATCGAGGAGAAGTTATCTGGAGTCAGGGAGACGTTTTGGCTTGGTAGAGGCGGTGTGCCTTCCAGGTAGGTGAGTTGGATGTTCTCCAAATCATTTGTCAGGGAGTTATCAAAGATCGTGTAGGTGCCAAGTATCCCTGAAGTGGTTGTTTGAACAGTGATGGACAGGTTGAACGGCTCTGCGTGCATCATCCGCCGAAAGCTTACTTGCTGGGTGAAATAGCTGTTTGATACTTCGCTTTCGGTGGGATATGAATCTGTGATGTTCGCGGTTACTGCAGATGAGGTTGTGCCACATGTTCCGGTCGAGGAATTCCATGAGACAATGTATGTGTCTTCCGATCCGACACCCAGAGTGAGACCTTGTATTTGAGAGATCGCCTGGCCGCTGCCAGTTGTAAATTCGAGTGAATAGTTATTGGCCGTTCCCGGGCCCTGGTTTCTCACAGTAACATTGATTTGGGCGTCATCGCATTCAGTCAGGTTCCCTGAAAGTTCGAAAGACGATATTATCAGGTCCGGTCTTTCGACGACGGTTAAGGTCCTGTTTGCGAAGTTGTTGTTCTCGTTTGACTCGACAATGGCGTTTGACGGGTCAACGACCACAAAGACGTTATGGAAACCCGAGCTGTTTGGAACCCAGGAGACGTTTACGCTGGCATTCCCCTGCCCCGGTAAAGATGCTATCGTCAGGTTCCCCCCTATCTGGGAATCTGATGCAGGAAGGCCTTCGGAGAACTGCACCAGAACATTTGTCGCATTTGCTTGTCCGCTGTTTTGAATCACCGCATAGATTGTGACATTCTCGTCGACCGCTATCGTCGAAGTGTTAAAGGTTATCTGGGTCCCCTCGACCCAGAGGTCTGGGAGGGCCAGCACAGTTATGTTTTTTGATGCCAGGTTGTTATTCTCATCTGATTCGTTTATTGAATTTGAGGGGTCGACTTTGACGAATATTTCGTGGATTCCTGAGGTCGTATTCCAAGAGAGATTAGTGCTTTGCGTCTGCCCTCCCAGGATCTGTGAGATTATTTTTGAACCAATCAATGTCCCGGTTGAAAGATTGCCATCCCAGAACTCGACAGTGACAGAGGACGCGGAACCTTCTCCTCCATTGCCGATGGTTGCAACTAGGGTGAAGTATCCTCCAGAAACCGGATTTGATTCGTTAAAGGATATGGCGGCTGAGGAGACATTCAGGTCTGGTCTACCCAGCACAGATATTGTCTTGTTTATCTGGTTGTTTTGCTCGTTTGTCTCATCTATCAGGTTGCTGGGGTCGATGGAGACGTAGATATTGTGACCTGCCGAAGTCTGAGGGCTCCATGCTATAGACACCGTCTCATTGGTTCCAACGCTAAGGGAGGAAATCGTCTGCTCTGAGCCTATCTGGGTCGAAGGACCTGGTGCCCCGTCGTAGAATCTTACTTTCACCTGGCTTGCAGCTGTTAAGCCAAGATTATAGATGTTTGCGGTCACGGTGTTTTGCTGCCCTGAGACCGGGCTTTGAGGCGAGAAGGTGATGTTTGCCGAAGTCGAGGTCAGGTCCGGGGCATTTATTGGAGACACATAGATTGAGGTCGAAGCGTTGTTGTTTTGCTCGTTTGGTTCATCAAAGAGGTCTGATGGGTCGGCTATCACATAGATGTTTCTCGTGCCGCCTGTGGCAGGTGTCCAAGCCTGCTGCACTACCTGAGAGGAAAAAGCGCCAAGACTAATAACCTGGTTGGAACCAATCTGGGTTCCCCCGGAAGCTGGGTTTCCGTCGTAGAACTGAACTACCAGATTGTTTGCTGGCTGGTCTCCGCTGTTTGCGATGGTTGCATTTATTGTCACCTGAACGCCTTCGGTTGGTGTGTCGTCTGAGAAGACAATATTGGACGATGACACGTCGATCTCAGGTGATGCCTGGATTATGCTGAGATTTCCTGAACCGGCCAGATTTATGTTGATGACTCCCGTTAAATTATTATAGGAATAGTTCTGCGTCACTCCGTCCAAGGTGACGTTTCTGACAGATACTCCTGACTCGTTAAAGTAGGTGATGATTGAGAGATTGTAGCCTGAAGCAGGTCCTTCCACGTAACCTGAGACCTCGACTGAATCAAAGTTTATTGTGGCAGAAACAAGTGTGGGAGTAGTTCCCTCTGGATTAGTCGCCCTGAAAACCAGTTCACCATCGAAATAGAAATCGTATCCATCGAGGGCTACAAAATAGCTGAGGGTTGAGTTTTCCTGCCTACTGAATGTGAACCTGGCATTCGTTCTTGTATTGTTTACTGTTATGAATCCCTCTTCTTCTGGGACGCTGACGCTTGCAAGATCTATTGTGTTGCCCTTCACGATCTTTATGGCGTATCTCAGGTCGTCGCCCGATGACTGGGGAATGTCCACTTCCGAGATCGTTGGTTGAAGATCACCTACACCCGTAGGATAATAAACGGAAAGATAAGCGACTGAGTGATTAGTGGAAGAAGTGCTGGTCTGCTTGACTTTCACAAGGGGATGGTATCCCTCGCTTTCTGCCCCGTTTGCCCCACCTACGCCGTAGTGGAACACCGACGTATCAACATAAGCATCAGCTGCAGGCATGTAAAATACGGTGAGGTTGACCGGATACCTGACAGTGTATTGATCGTTTGTCTCGCTCCAGGTCTGCCATAAAACTTTATTCGCGCTGGTTTTAAGGTCGGTCAGGGGGTCATCGGTTGCGTAATTCCACCAATCCATCTCCTGCCCGTCGATAGTTAAGGTCCCAAGGACATGATTGTCGGCCCAACCGGAAGCGCCGACCGTGTCCATCTCCGTCGATCCGAGAGTCAAAAGCTTGTAGTAGTCGTGGGCTCCAGTCGAATTCATGTGGTCTGCTACTATGAAGTATTCGTTTGCCGGAAACACTATGTCTCTTTGGATGTAGATTGGGTCATCGAATTCCCCTGTAGTAAGCGAGCTAGGGATACTTCTCCAATTTTTAAGATACATCGAACCGCGACTGTAGTCCAACCACGGCTTGAATACTGTAGAATTTATGTATGCTAGGTTGTCAAATCCCCTCAGAGTCGATCCGCTCTGCCGGTGAATTCCCCGTTCCACCCCCTGATTTGACATTGTCCACGAGTTGTGGCCGTAGGGTCCGTTCGCAGAAGCGCAGGGATCCGTTCCCTCAGAAGGGCTCCAGCGGCAGTTGCCGTCGTCGGTTAAAAGATAGGCGCCTTTAGCCCACATGTCAAAGGAGAGCTGGCTGTCTTGGCTTGCCTGATGGCCTCCGAAGAAGCTTTCATAGACAGCCTTGTAGTAAAGCCATACGGCGTTGCGTTCCCAGCCGCTTGTAAGTATCGCATACGTCTTTTGTGCCCCCGCCGACCCGTGCTCCCCGTCCGCATCGGTCCATCCTATATGGGGTTCGCTTTTGTTGTATGTGAAGACTCTCTCATAGTTGAAGCTGTCGCTACTAACAAAGTCGTAGCCTTCGTCGTTTTCGATTAAGCTGTTGTTTACGTAGTAGTTGTGCGCCCATCTTTCCGCTCCGCTAAATAGGGGGGTTACTACAAATTGGGGCGCCCAGACGCTGTATCTTGCGTCGGCGAGCTGGTTTTGCAGTCCGATGGGCGTATCGCGCAATACATCTTCGTTTGCGAATCCCCTCATAAATTCGGAATCCTCTACTAGATTCACACCAACCGCATCCCTGTAGGCGACAAGAAAGGATGCAACACTCGTAAACGAGTAATCCTTGTATTGGCCTTGGACGCAGCTTCCGTCGAGGTCGAGGAAGTTTCTGGGCGTGGGCCTCACCCCTCCGACCTGTGATTCGTTGGTCCAGTCTAGACGGATGAACTCCAAGACTTCATAGGGATTGTCATCTATGTTCTGGTATATTCCGTCATAGTCCAAGAGAGCTGAGGCGATGACACCCATCCCAGATTGTATCCTCATCTTGCTGTGAGGCATGTCCCCTGGCAGCCGGTAAGTGTCTGCTTCGTCGTAGTTGAATCCCTCCTTTGTGACAAGGTAGGCGTCATACATCCAGTGCGCCAGCCTATCCCTGATCTCCCTGTAGGCTGCCTCATCGTTTTCCTTTATGTATTCTGAAAGCCAGTCATAGGCTTCCCCACAGGCGATCATCTGGTTGGCGTAGGAGGAATATGGAGGATCAGTGACAGCCTGCCAGCCGTAAGAATAATTCGTGTGGTAGGGTGTATCCTGGTTTCGGTTTGGTTGGCCTGCGAGGGACCGGTCGGCGAACTGCCAGTTGATACCAAGATTCTCCAGAGCGCTTATGGCTTTGTCAGCATAGGCAGAGTTGTTATTTTTGTAGTGGTAGGCTATGGCAAGGGCTCTCGCATCGTTGCATCGCGTCACTTCCCCCATAGACAACGCATAGTTTTTCCCTAGAGCCACTGTGGCGATACTCATGATGGATGAGCTGCCGTCCGGCGTTGAACCGGAAAGCCAATAGGAGTAAGGCTCCTGGTTTTGCAACAGGTATGCGGGAGTAGACTTCCAGTCAGAAAAGAACATGTAAGGGTGACTTTCGATTATGTATTTGATCGCGTAGTTGTTGTCTTCCATTCCTTCAAGATAGGAATCGCTTGGTTCGACGAGAACCTTAAGCCTCTTCCTTCCCCCGGGAAACGTATAAGTTATAGACACGTTCGTCGAAGATCCTGATGTAACGCTTACGTCACTTACGGTTTGGTTCAACACATCATCTACAAAAAGTTTAACTGTTGCGTTGTCTTCATCCACTGCGCCCCTGTTGTGTATCCTTACATGGGCTTTTACAGTTTCTCCCGCACTGATCTTGTAGATCGTCTCGTTGAAATTGAAATCCGACTGGTTGATTACGAGTTCCGGAGCATCAATCAATGGTTGCGTGATGAACTGGACATAGTTGTTTCCAGAAGACACCCCCGAAGGCATGGCCATCATAATCCTTGTCTCGCTGTAGTTGTGTACGCGAAAATCCGGATCACTCATGTTGTAGTTCCAAGGAGTGTACCTGACCGCTTTTCCGAAGTGTGTCAATTCGATGTCATAGAGGTAAAGTATCAATTTTCCAAGACTTCCATACACTAGTCTAAGAGAGACAGTGTTTCCACCGCCAGCCGACATGTACTCAGACAAGTCCAAAGTCGTCTTTCCGATGTGCCTGTCCCAGGTAATGTTCCACGCATCGACGAGCTCGTCATCGACGAAGACGTGAAAGTAAGCGTATGACTTATAGGCACCTCCGTCGCTTGAATAAGCTGGAATGGAATCTCGTTCTGTGAATGTTAAAAGCCATTCGCCCCCCGAGCGGACGTTCACCGTCCGATTGGCGTTCCTAAATCCGCCGTTTGCTGGAGTTGCGACGTCAAAGCACTCGATGTTCCAAATAATCGATGAGTTAAGCGGGATTCCACTAAGCGTGAAGTCGTTGTATCCGCCGTTTGTTATAGTGGTATCAAAGTCTGTTAGAGCCCAAGTTCCAGTACGATTCGTCCAGAGGCTGCAGTTTGCGATGGCCTGCGCATCGATTACACTGTAGTTGAAGACTATCGTACCGTCAGTATCTATACTATTATCTCGAGGGTCGACTAATGTAACGACAGGGGAGCTTGTATCCACTCCGTCGGTTGTCAAATCTAGGTAGGGGCCATTGCCGCTGCAGGTGGCGTCGGCACTGCAAAAGAGCATCTGGTCGTTTTCTCCGTCGTCGAGTTGAGCGAATGTGGCATTATAGCTTAGGCGAAAGCAGACGAAGCTTTCAAGGGAGTCGATTGCGTACTGGACTACATCCGTTACGGTAGTGGAATCCCAGCCTGCGCTCTCAGAGGCTGGTATATGCACTCCGACCAAGGTGCCCTCTGAATCCCCGTCTTCCGCCCCAATCGTTCCGTCGCAGCTGATGCTTTCAACCAGGACATCGTATCTATCCCCTGAGGGGACGCCGGTGAAATAGGTATTGAAAGTCGAAGCCCCCTGAATCGTCCCCACATACCCTGAGATGTCAAATGCGAAAACACCCACCATCAACCTGTCATCGCCCCCTATTATTCCAGTGTCTCCGACGCGGACATAGCTCGTTGTATAGGCGTAACGATTGTCTGTGGGAGGCTCGCTAAAGAACTGAATGTACCCATCAGATGAAGAAGTGGTATAGATAGAAGCAGCGTTGACGCTAAAGCTCAGACAGATTAGCGCAGCTACCACCGCCCCGAAAATTCTTGTGAGGTCCCAATTACTCAATTTACTGTGCCCGATTTTGGGTAACTTAATCATTTGTCAACGCACAAATAAGAAATGCAAGGTTTCCATCCACCTATTTGTTTTCGGCTAAGAGCTTTGGCAGAATAGACTATTAAACGAAAATCATCTGTCCAAGTGTCAGTTTTAAAATGTATCTGACTATGAAGAATAGGGAGATCGACAAAACGATCATTATTGGAATGTATTTGATGCCGTTTCTGGTCTCCCCTGTGTTTATTAGCCCGATAATAAGTGAACCCATGACCGAAGAAAAAAATATAGCAACCGCCGAAAACTGGATGATAAACCCTATAGATATGTTCATCGATCCGCCACCTATTGGTACAGCCGTTCCCTGAGCGAGCACACCTTCTGGCAACTGATTGGCGATTAGCTCAGTAGAGGAAGCTAACACTTCCACAAGAAAGCTTGACACACCGAACAGGACAGGCCCCCCAATAGCTATGGCAAAAAATATGAATCCCACGTACATCAAGACGTTTGCCTGAACCTCTCTTTTGATTAGCTCTCTTGTTCTAAGAATCGAGGCTATCTGCATCAAAGTTGCTGAAAGGTCTCCTCCAGACTTCATCCCCGAAATGATGAGTTGCATAGTGATGAGAAGGTTTTTGGAATTGAAACGATGCGTCACACCCATGAGAGCCTGGCTTGTCGAGGTTCCCGTGAGCATCTCCTTACCCGACCGCTCTATCTCCTCGTTAAGTTTTCCGAATTCAGGCCTAGTCGATACGAAGATCGCTTTGTGGACAGGTGCACCTGCCTTTATGTTGGCTGACATCAGTTGCAGGAAATCAGGTAACGCTTCATCAATTTGTCTTCCCCGGATCTCTGATTTTACAAGTAGGGCGTAGTACATGATAAGCTGAAAAACGAGCACTAATGCCACAAAAATCATCAAGAAAGGAACAGCCAGATAATGGGTCGCAAAGACGGTGAATCCATAGGAAAAAACCATCGAAGCCACGAGAAAAAACCAGAGAAACTTGTCCACATCGACTCGGAATCCGCTGTAAAAAATCAGGTTTCTAAAGGTTGCCCTCAAAGGCGCAGGATAGATTCTTGGGATAATCTTGCTCATATTCAGTCACCCAGTATGTCCGGCCTCCGACTTTTTATAAGCGCCATAAAGACTATCTGCAAGATCAAAGTGATGAATAAAAGGATCCAAAAAAGAGTTTCCGTAATCTGCAAATCAGACAATGGAAGAGAGGATATCACAATCAATACCGTCACCCCAAGCGAAGGGACGATAACAGCAATCATCATATAAAGCATTGCAAGCGGATTGAGTTGTCCACCGTATTTTTTTATCTCGATTATCTGTTCAGCGGAAAGGAAATCCACAACCACGCCAAGGTCTTCGGCAAGCGAGCTTCCGCTCTTGATGGAATTTGAGATCTGCCAGCAAACCCTGCTAAAGTATCGGGAAGGATTTCTCTGGGCCATTTCCTCCAGACATCCGATTATTGACTCCCCTGATTTCACCTTCTCAGAGACCTTTTTGAATTCACCTGAAATCGCTCCGAATTCCCCGTCTGCGACCATCACCATGGCGTTAAATACCGGTAATCCACCTTGTATTTGGACCTGCATCGTCTGGATGGCGAATAGCAGGTTTCGGTTGATGTTTGATATCCTTCTAGCAACTATCATCTTCGGGTAGCTCAGTAGATAGAAGAATGCAACGAATCCCATTACCACGCCCGCAAGGATTGAAATTTGATATATGTTTCTGCCAAGATAGGTGTAGGGAATGGATACGAGGATCGCTGAAAATATCGCAATCGAAACTGCCAAAAGAAAGATCACCACCAGATACTCTCTAGCATGAAAACCGTATTTCCTGGTAATCTCCGCATTCTTCAGGTTGTTATCCAACGCCGGGAAAAACTTCGACAAAGCGCCTCCAAACCCCATGAATCGGGTGGATATGAAAACTATCAACTGGAAAAAAGCCATAGGTATGGTCTTGACTATCTTCCAGAGCTCGATCAAGAATTTTCCAAGTAAATCCAGTATCGTGATTAAAATGGTCTCAAAAAAGGTAACAACTTTTTCTATGAGGAAGTCTATGACTCCAAACACATACC
>JBDREA010000044.1:0-2520 GCA_043820265.1 Candidatus Altarchaeota archaeon
ATGTCTGGACAACATCCTTCAAACCGCCAGATATCTTCTCCCTGGTTTTCTCCAATTCCCTAACCTTCTCATCCAGTAACTTTTCTGCATCGAAAATAGACTGCTCGATTGTGACACCAGCCCCTGCTCCGAGAAGTATCGTCTTGTTGTCTGCTATTTTCGCTCTGAGAAAGGAACCCGACCCTAAAGGTACAAGAATATTTGAATCCACCTTTTGCCCACCTACAGCCTTAAGGGCTTCCTTTGTCCCCGAAATCTCAGCCAACCCCTCTTCAATCAGCTGGGCCTGCCTTGCTAGTTGAGCCTGCCTTGCCTTCTGCTCTTCAGCCTGCATCATAAGAGACTGAATCTCCTGCTGAATGGCTTTATCATCTTTCATTTTATCTAAGCTCCTCGACTTTCTTTCCTTTCCCAACGTATACAACTGAAGGAGTCGTCATAGCGAATATGCCGTTTTCGAGTACCCCTGGTATGTTGTTTAGCAAACCCTCCATGTCAAGTGGGTCGTCGACTACGAGCTTGCAGTCAATAATCATATTCCCATTGTCGGTAGTGAAGTCCTTTCTCACAACAGGCTGTCCTTCTATATCTCGTAGCTCCATAAAGACCATGTTTTCAGCGAAGGCAAGCACCTCTAATGGGACAGGAAACGTCCCCAGCTTATCTACGACCTTGCCCTCATCCACGATTACAATATAGCTCTCCGAAGCAGAAGCTACGATCTTTTCGCGGGTCAACGCCCCACCGCCTCCCTTGATCAAACAAAGCTTTCTGTCGACTTCATCGGCTCCGTCGACTGTGATATTAACCCTAGAGGCATCATTCAGCGAAACAATGGGGATTCCGAGCTTTTTGGCGTAAGACTCGGTCGCAACTGAAGTCGGGACTCCGGTTACCTGAATGCCCTCGGTATTAATCCTTGCGGCAAGCTCCTCCAAAAACAAATTCGCAGTCGAACCAGTACCTAAACCAACAGTCCAACCATCCTCAATATCTTCCGCAGCCCGCAGGGCAGCACTCCGCTTAGAATCTTCACTTGATGCCATCGTACACCAAAGAAATAGGGCAAAAGGGTATAAAAAAGAAAAAGAAAGGGAAGAGGAAGCACAAGGGATTTAGTTAGGAGTGAACCGTGGTTTAGTAGCTATCCTAAGTTGTTGCCCGTCCTTGAGTGAAAGCTTGTTTTCCTCAAGTTCTATGACGGCGTTTCCTTCCTCGTCAAGAGTTACTGTCCCTATAAACGATTTTTTTTCCATTTTTAGTTTGGCGGGTGGGGTAGCTTGGGAGGGCGCTACCCAGCACCCGTTTTTTGGTGTTGGTATTGGTGTTACCGAAGGTTATCGAGTAGTGAATATTTAAAAACGCATACTACAAATGGTTATATAGTTATACATAACTTTTTTATAATGGCAAAGGACGAACTGGGAGAACTCGGAAAATGGCTCAGCATCACAGACCAACAGGTCAACGTGCTTAAGACGATCTACAAACTCGAAAGCAAAAAGGAGAGGCCCAGCCCAAAAAACATAGCTAAGACTTTTAAAACCGATTTTGGCATCTACATCCAGAAACCCAACCTCTTCGTAATCCTGAAAACCTTAATGGGGGAAAAATTGGTCTATAGAAAGGAACTCAGCGACTACCGAATCAGCTTTGAAGGATTAAACGAGAACTTTTCATCATATCGAAACACGCTCGAAGAAGAGATCACGAAATTCGACCTAATATCGCCAAAAATCGAAGAATACTTTAAAAAAGCCACATACACCCAAAGCCGAGCCCAGGTTGCGGCGCTCACCTACAAGGAATTCTACGACCACCTGACTGAGAGAATGAAAAACGCAAAGACCTTTTTATCAGCATCTAGCTTTCCCATCCCAGCCTACACCCAGCAAGTCGCAGCAGGCCTAGGAAAAACCGAATTCCAACAAATCCTCGCAACAAAATGCTTCAAGGAAAAAACACTCGAAATCCACTACGTCACCGACTTAAACGTCGACTACCTCTTCAACCACTGCTTTCGAGTACTCGGCGACCCAGTCATCGCATTAAAGGAAGCCAACCTAATAATCGAACAACTCCACACACAAGTATTAAGCCAAAAAAACCTCCATATACACACAATCGACGACCTACACGGATTAGACGTCGACATACCCCTCGAAAAAGACCCCCTCGATTTCTACCTCGTCACCCGAGACGAACACGCAGACATCGCAGGAGCAATCTATATAAAAAACCCCGAAACCGCCGAAAACGCCCACAAACAATTCCACCAACACTACGACTACGCAGACGACCTCGCAGAAAAACACGGAAAAAAGACAATCAAAGAAAAAAAAGCCGAACTCAAAGACAAATACGGAGCACTCGAAGAAACAGAAAACTGAAAATAACGCGTATAGCCGATAGCCAAAAATTTGTAACCCTTAAACTTAATATTCGCTATCGGATATAGAGGACTTTGAAAAACCTCTTTTGATAACATTTAAGAATTTTACAGCTATTGTTTTCAAAGTC
>JBDREA010000045.1:0-22652 GCA_043820265.1 Candidatus Altarchaeota archaeon
AAAAAAACAACAGACTAAGAGTACTAGAAATAATCAAAATGAGAGACACAAACCACAGCACAAACCTAAGCCCATTCACAATAACACCAGAAGGAATACTCGTAAGCCCAACCACAGGACTATTCACACAAGTAGAATAAACGCTTGGAGAAAAGCATGGCAGGGCAACAAACCGGAGACTTGGGCGCTTGGATGTATCTGCAGCTGATTAATGCTGCGAGCTCGACTTTGTCTAAATCATTCGATTTCAAGGTTGCCTTGAAATACATCTCAGAAGCTAGGGTTGAATTCAAAAACCAGTTTCCGGACGCCAACCTCATAGTCTCCAATGAGGGTTTGGTCGCACTTGAGAACCCCGAGGCAAGCACCCGTTCGTTTCTTGCAAGGATTCTGTTTGGCTTGATATCTGCCTACGAGATCAGCTTCGGGGTAGACGAGGTTTGGGGTAGTCTATGGGAAAAATTCAAGCAGATATATGAGCAATACATCATCCAGATAAAAGAGGCGAACCTCGAATTCCCTCTTCTCAAACACAAAGTAGACTATCTCATAAGCGGCAACCTCTTCGGATTTTCTGTTTCTGATCACAGAAAAAAGGATTGGATCAAAGGTTACCCGCTTGTCACCACGAGGAACTTGATATTCATCCCTCAAAAAGAAAAAGGCGAAGAAAATGAAAAAGCCAGACAGGTTGTTATTCCGCTGCAGAATATCCTGACCTTAGGAAGAGAGATATATATGGGATATGAGAAGAGAAGTTTTTACGGACAAGCCTGGGTTATTGACTTCAAAGACCAAGTAAACAATTCTTCTTGTGCGGTAATCTCTGGGCCTAAAGAGTTCATAGACGACTACAATAAAGTGGTGTCGTTTGCAAGAAGGGAGCTTCGGACTCTGACCTTCAAAGAGAGAAAGGTTTTGTCGATGATTGGCCAACACTTCACCAACGAGCAGATAGAGGGAGAAACCGGGATGAACGAAAACCAGTTGAAAAACAGCGTTTACAGACTTAAACAACTTGGATGCATCAACGAAAAAAACGAGATAACGGCTTATGGTTTGACTATCATGGCCGAGTCGCCGAAAGTTTAGGCGAGCTTCGAGGCAGCTTATGCTCGGGGTACCTGCACTGGCCCTTGCATAGTTTCTTGTTCTTTTCCCTGAGGCATTGGTTGCATAGGTATACTTCTTGGGGGTTGATCTTTCTCATGCCTTCGTTTGCGCAAAAAACGCATAGAAGCCGCTCAGGATTGGATTGTTCTTCAATGCAGTCGCTGCAGAGTATGTGGCGGCATTCCTTGCATTCAAAAAAGGGAAATAGAAAGTCCCTTTTTCCTAAATCGGATTTAAAAAGTGAAAGACAATGCCATCTCCCGCATTCATCGCATTCCACTCTTATGTGGAGCTTTTCAGTGTCTTTTTTCTTTCCGGCCATTTTATGATATTACTTTTAGGGGAAAGTTTATATTGGCACCCCCTACATTGCTTTTGGCGCCTTTATCCCTAAAAGACCCAGACCCGATTCAAGTATCTGGCGACTGGCATTGACGAGTAACAGACGCCTATCCATTATCTCTTCTTTGGAAGCCAGTACAGGACATTGCTTGTAGAAGCGGCTGAAGGAAGATGCCAGATCATAAAGGTATGATGCAATAAAATCTGGTCTTAGCTCGATTGCTGCTTTTTGTACTGTGACTGGATAAGACGCCAATATCTTCAGGAGTTCTTGTTCCTGGTCTTCCATGGCCTCTTTCAGTTCTCCTAGAGATATCTCTTTTATTTCTTTTTTTGATTTCGAAAGTAACGTGCAACACCGGGCGTGCATGTACTGGATATAAGGTCCGGCATCTCCATCGAAGCTTAATGCTTCTTCCCAGCGGAAGTTTATGTTTTTGTTTGGTGTAGTCTTGAGGATATGGTATTTTACAGCGCCGTAACCAATGTCTGGTGCGAGTTCGGTGGAGGCGATTTTTCGTTTTTATCTCTTCTTTGGCCTTTTGTTTTGCCTCATCCAGGAGGACGTCGACTGGTGCGATGTTTCCCTTCCTCGTTGAGAGCTTGGTCCCTTCGAAGTTCACAAACGAGAAATGGACTGCCTGAAGGGGTTTGGTGAATCCGAGGAGGTTTCTTAATATGGTGGTCAACTCCTTGAACTGAAACTTGTGGTCTTCTCCGAGGACATTAATTAGTTGGTCTCCTGCTTTGGCTTTGTCGAGGTGGTATGCAAGGTCCCGGATCGTGTAGATTGAGGTGCCATCCGCCCGCACGAGCATTGTTGCCCCGCTTCTCTTGGCTAATCCGAATTCGGTCAGGTCCAATCCGAAGCCGCCGTTTGATTCGACTGCGTATTTAGAATTTTTCAGTTTATTGATTATTTCTTTTACCGATCCATCCTCGAGGTATTTGCTCTCAAAATCGAAGATGTCGAATTGCACATCAAGTTGGTCAAATACCTCCTTTTGGCCCGAAAGGCAAGATGAAGCATTGTCTTTGAGGAGTTGGAGGTCTTCTTTATTTCCTGACTCTGCGCTTTGAAGCAGTGTTTGGACTTTTTTCTGGAATTGTTCGTCTTTCTCGAATGCCTCGTTTGAGGAAACATATGTAGCTAATATTTCAAAGTCCTTTTTAGATTTGTATTTTTCGTATGGTTGGAGGATTTCTTTTTGGGTCGGGATTTTTTGTTTTTTGCCAGCCGCGATTATGGCGATCTGTTTTCCCACGTTGTTTACGTAGTAGCGGGTCTGTACGTCGTATCCGAAAAAAACCAAGATCCTTCTCAGACTGTCACCTATCAGCGTGTTTCTGATTCGTCCGACATGGATGGGGCCGGAGGGATTGACTGAAGAGTGTTCCAAAACGATTTTTTCGTCTTTTTTTTCTCCTCTGCCGAATTTCTCCTTTTTAGTTTTTATTTCAGTCAGAAAATCTGAGAGCAACGAACCGTAGTTGAGCGAGAAATTGAGGTATCCTCCGTCTGCTTTTACCCCGTCGATAAGTTTCGATTTTTCAATATTTTTTTTGATCTTGATGGACAATTCTTGAGCAATGTCTTTTGGGTTTTTCCCTTCCTTTTTTGCAAGTCGAAAACATACATTCGAGGCGTAGTCCGAGACCGGTGAATCGGTTATATCTTCAAAAGAAAGCGTAACTCCAGATACCCCCTTTATGAGCGAACAGATTTCTTTCTTTGCCTTATCCATGGTAGGAGAGAAATTGAGGAATGGTTTATAATAAATCTATTCTCTCTTTTTGAATGAGCCTATCTCGCCTTCGAGCTGGGAATAACTCATCCTGGCCTGTATGTCTCTTATGGTGATGATACCTACGATTTCACCTTCTTCGGTTAGTGGGAGGCGTCGGATCTTTTTTTCGCTCATCAGATCATTTGCGTCAAGAAAGGATGTTTCAGCGGGTGCGGTGACGAAATCGGCGGTCATCACGTCCTTTATCTTAGTCTCGTTTGGATCAAGTCCCTTTGCGACCACTCGTTCGACGATATCTCTTTCAGTTAATATGCCAACAAACTTTCCACCCCCCTTTACAAGCATGCATCCGATCTTCTTTTCTGCGATTAATTGTGCGGCTTCCTTGACACTTTTATCGGGTGATAGATGAATTACTGGCGAACTCATCAGTTCTCTGACACATACGTCAACGTCCATGTAAAGTTATTATAAATGATAGATAAAAAAAGGTCTCTTTTTTGTTCCCAAGGCTATATCGGATTGCATAAAAGTTAAAAGTTTGTTATATTTATGCAATCCGTTATATTCGAGGGCATAAACACCAGTTTAAATGATTATGCCCTCGACTATATCTCTTTAAATTGTCGCTCACATGTATAGTCGAGGACATAATATAGTGGACTCTTTTTTATGTCCTCGAATACATTTAAAATGCCAAAGGCATTTTTATGCGCAGGGAGCCTTCGGCTCCCTAGCGTATTTGAGGTCATAACTTTATTTTGAATAGCCTATAAAGTTATAATCTCAACTATATTACTGGTCATGGACATCATAGGCAAGGCTTCAGAAAGCATCCACCGAAGGAATGCAGACAAAGCCTTTGAAGCTGAAAACTATGAATCGGCGTTGAAGGATTATCTTAAGGTCGTGGAAATCGGTTTAAAGCATGGAGAATTCGCAGATCTCGCCTCTTTCTATCAAAAGATTGGAAACTGCTATCTCCACATGGAATTCGATCTCAAAGACGAACGCGTAAAAAATCTCGTCAACGCCGCAGAACACCTGGTTAAGGCCGCAAAAATGTTCAGAGAAAAGGGACAGTGGTTTGAATCTGGTGCCAGCTATGAGACGGCGACTAAAGTATACGATGAGTTGAAGGACTATCATCAGGCAGCCGAAAAAAGGCTTCTTTCAGCCAAGATGTATTCCCGATCCGAAAACGACCTGATAACGGGATTAGCCTACTTTCATGCCGCCGAATACTTCGAGATGATCGAGGAGTGGGAGAACGCATCAAAAGCGTTTAACGAGGCGGCCAAGATGAATGTCATCATCAAAGACTACTCTACCGCGTCTAGTAGCTATAAAAAGGCCGCTTTGAACTACCGAAAAGTGGGGAAGGTCGAAGATGCGATAGACGCATATGCCATTGCGACTGAACTGGATTTTGAATTGGGCAACTACTCGGAGGTGGCAGAAACCTACGAGAACATGGCATTGTGTTACGAAGACATGAAGAACTACAATTCAGCCCTCCACTACCACCTAAAAGCCGCGGAAGCCTTTATGGATGGGAAAGATTATCAGGCCACGAGCGCGGCATACAACAACATCGGGCATTGCTATGAATTACTCAATGACCAAAAAAACTCCCTTGAGTACTATATGAGAGCTGTGAGGATCAACTCCGATAAGAAAGACCTGACAGGTCTGGCAAGGTCATATGAGAACGCAGCCCACTCCTATGAGCGCTTTGGATTGCACGAAGAAGCGGCCGAAGCCTTCTTAGACGCGGCTCGGACACTCATAACAAGCGACTCCAAAGGCAGCGCTGCGGCAGATTTTCGAAGGGCTGCCGAGGTGTATATGAAGTTGGCCAAAGTGAAAGAAAAACTGGACACCGATGAAGCTGCAGAGTATTACAGAAGGGCGAGCGAGTGCTTCAAGGATCTCAAGGATTACAAGAACGCAGCGAATATTGCATTCAAGGGAGCTACCTTGAGGTTGGGCGGGGAAGAATACGATAGAGGCATAAGGGAGCTTAGGGAGGCGGCGGATCTTTATTTGAAACAACACGACCCGGTCAGTGCAGCAGGCTGCTATCTTGAAGCAAAGGATTTTCTGAAGGCGGCTGAGACCTATGGGTCTTTCGGCGAACAAAAGTTGAAGGAGGGTGATTTTCTTGGGGCCGCTGACGCCTACAAGATGGTCGCTGAATCCTATGGTAAACTGAAGAAGTACGGACCGATGAGGGAATACTATAACAACGCGATTTGGCAGTACACAAAATATGCGAAAGGTAAGGAACAATACGAGCTGACAAACGACGTTGAGGTACTGGAAGTCGCTGATGCTTATTTGAAAGTCGGGGAATGCAACAGATTGGTTGGAAACGACTTAAACTCCAAATCCAACTTTCAAAAATCGATTGAATACTACAAAAAACTTGATCTGAAAGAGAAGACTGATTTTGCGAGGGCCTTTCTTTTGATTGTCGAATCAAAGCTTTCGATAAAAAAAGGCGACTACGAAGGGGCTTCAGAGATGCTTGAAGAAAGCCTTAAGCTGATAGAGACTTCAATACCCGGAGCAACCGAAGAAAACAAACGGCTTTTATCGCAGACAAAACAAGACGCTGAAAAACTGATATCTGAGATCGGGGAAAAACCTGACTTGGATTTGATATTGGACCGCCACTCAGTGACTTTCAAGGACTCAGTTCTTGTTTTGAACGGAAAGATCGTCGATAATGGGAAAAACGCCCTTTTCAGGATTAACTTCCTAGCTCATCTTCCAGATGAACTCAAAGTCCGAAGCCTTCCGGAAAACATCGCCCAGTTAAATCCAGGAGAACTTAGAAAGGTAAGCTTAGAGCTAACCGCAGAAACCCATGGGGAATACCACATCAAACCGTTGGAGGTCTTCTATGAAGACAGCGAAGGGGATAAATACGTCAAGGCCTCAAATGAAGTGTTCATCAATGTGCTGGAAAAGCCTGAGGTGGAATTCAACACTTATCGCAGGGCGATAGAGACTTTTAACCGATACGCAGAAAGTCAGTTGCAAAACAATAATTTCTTTTATTCGGCCGAGGGATTCATGCAGGCGGCTAAGTCTTATGGGACATTCAATGACGACGAACACCTGAAGACCTTGTATGAAAGGGCTATCGAAACATTCAAAAAATTTGTCGAAGACCTCGAAGGAGGAGACCCATTGACTTTGGCGGAGAATAGGAGGGTAGCTCAGGCCTATCAGAACATAGGGATCTGTCAGGCTTCAATTGACAACCTGAACCCAGCTAAAGAATACTTTGAAAAGGCTAAACTTGAATACCAGAGATTCATCGAAGCTTTAACGGACCATCAGGAAAAAAGAGAGTATGAGAAATACGTTGACTTGGTGGAAGGTTACCTTTTGACGGTAGAGGGTAAGATTGCGATAAGCCACGGCCTATACGAGCAAGCAGAAAAACTCCTGGATCAGGCTCATGAGTCGTTTGAGAAAGCGATAACCAAGGGGGGTTGGGAAGTCGACTTCGAGAAGGGGATGGAAAAGGAACAGGAGGATGTGCAAAGGATATTGGAGGATGTTAAGTCTAAGCCGA
The DNA here is from genome assembly GCA_043820265.1 of Candidatus Altarchaeota archaeon. GTDB lineage: Archaea > Altiarchaeota > Altiarchaeia > IMC4 > JBDREA01 > JBDREA01. Next base: position 6,793 of record JBDREA010000045.1, read on the forward strand.
GCTTTTCGGCTGATCTCCCAGAACAAGTTGATGCGACAGAGGGTGCCACCTCAGTTTTCCGATTTAAAATCTTAAACAGCGGGGAAGATTCGCTTTTTGATTTATCGTTTCTGGTTCATTTCCCAGACGATATCGATGTGAACGTCCCACCCGATAGGATCTCTGAACTTAAGCCAGAGGAAAGCAAGGATGTGAGGTTCAGCTATAAACCAAAAAAGGCGGGTGAGTACACATTCGAGCCGTTTAATGTCACATACAAGGACAAAGACGGACACAAGTATTTGCGGGGCACCCCGGAGATCACAGTGGCTGTTTTAGGGGGCTCCTCTAAAAAAAGTGAGGCTGGATCCGATAAGTCCTCTTCCCCTGAACCTGGGACATTAAAAACCGAATTCGAATGCCCAGATAAGGTGGCTAAAAACGAGGAATTCACAGTGCGTGTGAAGGTGACAAACACCTCGAAATTCCGAGTACTGCATGAAGTCATAGTCGACTTCACAAAAGCAGAAGACGTAGTCCATACACGCCCCCCAGTCCAAAAACTCGAAAAGATCCTGCCAGGCAAAAAAACAGATGAAACATTCAAGTTAAAACCCAAAAAAGAAGGAAGAATAAAGATCCCAGTCATTGTCAAATGGGAAGACCAGCAAAAAGAAGAAACGTTGAACGTTAAGGTTGAAGTGTGATTATACCCCCATATAGCTCACCGAAACAAATCGCTCTTTTATTTTAACTTTCACGAGAATAGTGGTAATAGAAGAGGTGTTTTGTTGCGATGGTCGAAAGGGATAAAGATATTTATCAGCAGTTCAACCAGCTGTATGACGAGATCCACAAGAGGATAATCGGAAACGATGACGTCATCCAGGAGATTGTCACCTGCATCTTCGCGGGCGGCCACATTCTTTTGGAATCCGTTCCCGGAATGGGAAAGACGGTGCTCACGAACGTCATAGCCGAAGCCATGGAGTGCAAGTTCAAAAGAATACAATGCACCCCTGACCTGACCCCCACAGACATCATCGGAAAAAGGGTCTGGGATGAAAACGAAAAAAAGTATAATTTGGAGGAGGGGCCGATTTTTACCAACATCCTACTCGTAGATGAGATCAACCGGGCGCCTCCAAAGACCCAGTCGGCTCTTCTTGAGGTGATGGCCGAAGGCCACTGCACAATCGGAGGAGAAACATATAGGATACCTGAAGCCTTCACAGTGATTGCAACAGAAAATCCAGTGGAACAGGAAGGCACCTTCGTTCTCCCCGAAGCCCAGATGGACCGTTTCATCTTCAAGGTCGTATTGCAATATCTGACACCAGAACAGGAGATAAACATCCTCAAATCCCAGCACAGCAAAGAGCCAATAAACAAGGTATTCAATCCGGCCGAAGTCTTGGTAATAAGAAAGGAGATAGACGAAAACGTCTTCATAGCCGATAGCATTCTAGAATACGTCGTCAGGCTCGTTGATGCCACAAGGACCAGAAGGGAAGTCAACACCGGAGGTTCGCCAAGAGCCCTTGTTGCATTCCAGAAAGCGGCGAAGGCGAAGGCGTTTCTTGAGGGGCGTGATTTCGTCACTCCAAGCGACATAAAAAGGCTTGCGTTCCCGATTCTAAGACATAGAATGATCCTAAATCCGGACAGCGCAGACTTCGGCGTCACAGCCGACGACGTGATAGCAAAAATACTTTCAAAGGTGGAGGCCCCGTTGGATTAAGATGGATAAGTTTCTTAAATATGTTTTTTGGATTGCGTTCATAGCAGTTGTGGGCTCCCTTCAAGTCAGCGCCTATGTCACCGACCCGCACATCAACGAAAAATGGAGAATAATCGGCGGGCAAGATGTCGGAGCAATAGCTGTGGGAGACACCAACGGAGACGGATTCTCCGAACTCGTCGTCGGATACGAAGACAACACCGTAAAAATCTACAATAACAGCAACAAGCCTATCAAACAATTCAAGGCCGGGTCATTAAGCCAGCGAGGAGAGATAAGGTCACTGGAAGTCGGAGCCTTAAGATTGGACGGGTCTCCAAAGATACTCATCGGATACACCAGCAAGCTGGTCAACGAGGAAGTCGACAGCCCCGAGTACTACAACGACAAAAACATAAGCATGGTCAGATTCGAAAAGAGACTGATCAAAAGAGTCCGCCGGGAGGGGGGAATAGCAGTATACAATGCAGAGGGGGTAGAGGAGTGGTTTTACCCGACGCCCGACGGAGTCCATGACCTGGCGCTCGAAGACCTCGATTTTGACGGAGAAAAAGAGATAATCGCAGGCATAGGAGAACTGTCCAGCCTAGTCTACAACGAAAAAACCGGAGAAGATGATAACGGAATAGGCATCTGGGAGGACATCGAATACTTTTATAAGAATGGAACCGTCCTGGCATTAACTAGTCAAGGAGAGCGTATCTGGGAGTACCATATCTATGAATACGATAAAAAGGGAGATATCGAGAATCTCGACTACCAGGTGAGAAGCCTGTATACCTCTGACCTCGAAGGAAAGGGTTTGGAGAAAAATATTTTGGCAGGCTCAAACATCGGAAAGATATATGTTTTGAACCGTACAGGAGAATACTCCCACAAGATTTCTGTTGGAGCCAGAATTTTCGATGTTGAAGCACAGGATATCGAGGGCTACCGTCAGATGGAGGTACTCGCCAGCTCCGCAGATAACAGGCTCAGGTTCTTCGACAGTTACGGGGTGCTGGTTTGGGCTTATAAGTTTCCAGGTTTCCCGCAAACGATAACTATAAAAGACATTGACTTCGACGAAATTGTCGATATTGTAGTAGGATCATCTGACGGAAACATCTACATCCTCAACCAATCAGGCACAAAGCGATGGGAATACAAACACACAGAACCCATATACGACATGATAATCTTTGACATGGACAGAAACGGAAACGCCGAAATCGTCATCGAAGGAGCCGGCAACGTCACAGTATTGGAGCTTAGAGAGGACTACGTGAAGATGGTGCAAGCCGAGGGATTCTACCTGAAGGCGAAAAAACATATGGATATCTATCAGGACTATGTAAATGCTAGAATCTACGCTCAGAAAACAAAGACCATCTGCGAGGAGATAGGGGATGATTTATGCCTTAACAGGGTTAACGTCCTACTGGTAAAGTTAAGAGAGATACTTGCCCAACAAATCATCATCCGAGGAGACCACCTTTACGAGGAAGCTGTTAAGGCGTATGGCTTGGACAACTACACCTTGGCATTGGACTATCTCATTCAGGCTAAGACGCTCTACCTGGAAGTCAACCATCAAGATGGCATAGAAAACTGCAACCTCTTAGAGGAGCGTATAAGTACAGAGATTTGCGTTAAAGCGGAACTGGAAGCCAACACATTCTACGCCCAGGGTCTGAATTATTTCGGATACCAGAATATGACAGGCGCCTTAAAGATGGCCAGGGAAGCAAGAAGATTATATCAAAACATCAGCGAATCCTGCAACAAAGACAAGAGTGACGGCATAATCAACGCCAACAAAGTGATAGCAAATGTCGCAAGCAACTATTACAGGAAAAGTGAAACATACTACAACAGCCGAGACTGCAACACCGCCCTGGTCTGGGTGAAGGAATCCATACTGCTATACGAGGAAGTCTTGGATACGGAAGGAAGTCTGAAAGGCCAGATACTTCAAAAGAGGGCTCAAGAACTCTGTGATAATCCGGCTCCCAACATCCCCGTAGGTTACGGAGATATCTTCTTTATCGCGATCATTGGAGTCATCACCATCATACTCCTGATCATCTACAAGAAGGTTCAGCGCGGGCGAGGAGACGAATTCTAATTTAAAGAAAAAATTAGATACGCGGGAGAATCCATCCAAGGGTTTCGACGAATGCGGTTGAAATCAGGGTCACGAGTATTCCTGCGATAAGGACCCCCACTGCAATTGCAAAAAGCGCCTTTTTATTCTTTACACCGAAGATGTGTGCTGCAAGCGCGCCACTGTAGGCGCCTGTGCCGGGAAGAGGTACGGCCACAAACAATCCAAGGCCAACCATACCGTATTTTTCGACATATGGTTTTGCCTTAGTCCTTGTTTTGTTTATCGCCTTGGAAAAAACTGGTATCTTTTCCATCAGGTGGAAAAACCAATCCAAAAAGATAAAGGCTGGATAAATTATCAGGACATTGATGAAAGTCGAGACAAGAAAAACAGAAAGAGGATTTAAGCCGACAGCAATCCCATAGGGGATGGCGCCCCTTAACTCAATGTATGGAACAACAGTGATAGCCGCCACATAGATTAGTGGATGCACTCCTTCAAAGAGGGCTAATAGAGATTCCATTTCAAAATCCAAATTCTAACAAAAATATGTGTTTAAAAGCTTATACGCTAGGGTATATAACATAGGGGAATCATCTTTGAAAAAATGACTTATTTATCGCTTAGAACACGCCTTATTTTTTCCCTTTATCTAACATTAATGTTCACCTATTTTGTTACGCCCGCGTTGGCAGACACATCCTATGAAGTCAATCCCGCAAGTGATGTTTCAGTCGGCTGGAACACAAATCCCAGAGGATGCGCTCTAGTCGGAACCATGTCTGTGACAGATTACTCCATCAACGGGGCATCCATGTCTTTTCGAGCATGCCGTGGAGATGCAGCAGGTTGCGCTGCGGGAGGCGGTAATTGGTGCAGTACATTGATCTGCTGTGACGGATGTGCTTTAACTGATGCAAACTGCCATGAATTCTTCGCTGGAATCAACTACGGATCCTACACGGAGACAGGATTACATGACGTCTCAGAAATTGTAACGGCGGCTGGAGACTACGACGTCTACATCTGCGAAAGAAGTGCTGCTGGGAATCCATGCTGTTACGATTTCGATGGGACAGGTGACTGTTGGGACGGCTGCTGGGATGGCCACGCGGACTGCGGAGTAGGTTGCTCGAAGTACACTGGATTGTATGCGTGGTGCCATGCAGATTGGATCAAACTCGAAGTATTGTCTACATCTCCAGACGAAGACCAAACAGTATGCGAGTCCAATCCCTTGTGGACTTGGACTTCCACGCCCAATCCCTATGAGGTGGGGACTCCGAGCTGTTGTGGAAACGATGCAGGCGAAAACCGAGTAATCGAATATGAAAATACCGATCCCACAAATGATGTAGCATTCGTCAACGGCGAATATGGCTGCTGCGATGACACAAAAGATTGCGTATCCGCGCAAGGTCCCCAAGGATGCTATCCTTCAACAACTGACCCACTTGATGCCTCAACAGTTGATGTGAATCCAGGCGGCAACGACACAAAAATATTATGTTATCGGGGAGGGCTTCATGGAGAGTGGGCTGACTGCGACAACGACGACTGGATGGACTGGTGGTGCGGAGACATCTGCGGTCCAGCGAAAGGAAAAATAGGAACCAGAAGTGGGACTTATAGCCCTAATCCAAATTGGAATGCAGTTATCTCAGGGGAGCCTTGGATTGGCGAATACACTTTAACAGATTACACCAACCGAAAGTTGGAGTGCTGCGGAGACGACACAGGCGAAAACTACGTGGATAGCACAGGTCTTGGTGCTACTCCCATATCTGCTAATAGAGCCTGCTGTAATGATTCCTCGGATTTCGTGTGGATAACAGGAGTTACAAAATACTGCTGTAACCCAGCAGCCGGCGAAGGAAACACAACTGCGGGTTGCGGAACCTGCACCGACGGCATCGACAACGATGGCGACGATACCTTCGACGAAAGTGGCGCAAATCCTGACAGAGATTGTGTGCACTGCGCAGCCTGTATGGATGTGGGGGGATTTTGGGATGGAGACTGCCCCCCTCCTTTCGGTGATCCCGATAATTTCACTGTCCTAGGAATAGATTTCTTTGGCCCAACTAATCCTTTGTGTTGCGGCGACGAAGTAAACGAATACATTTCAAGGCCCCACATACTTTATAGTGTAGACGATTGGGGAAGCGCGTGTCATGCAAGTTTAGAGAATACTTTCTGCACTTTACCAGACGACTCAGATTGGGGTTGCTGCGGAGACGAAACAAACTGCTTTGACGGAGTGGGAACTTGCCATGCAAATCTTGGAAGATTCGACGTAGACGGCGACTCCGACTCAGATGCCTGTATAAACGAAGGAGCTCATGGTTTTTGGGTGGACTGCATCGATGGAACAGATTGTCCCGCTGGGGAATTTTGTGGTAACTATGACTGTATTGAGGGAAGCGGCTGGCTTGACGTCGGAAACAACAGCCTAAACGACAGCAACTTGCCCGGTGTCTCAGACGACTTCGGAGGCTCCATCAATTATATTCTAAGGCACGGCTGCACATGCGAAGGATGCGTCATAGAGGATGGAGATTGTATCATACCTATGATCTTTCATTTAACCGAACCCCCGGGGGAAACTCTGGATCTGAGATTCTCCTCTTCTGGTCTGGGACTTGGAGTCCTGGTCTCTGCGGGAGTCTACAAACAGGATGTCCCCTATGGAGAAGTTTTCGAATCAAACAAGAACCGAGACATAACGATTGATGGAGTCGGTGATTACTGTCTTCCCGCAGGAAGCCAAACACAATTCAATCCTTTAACAGGCGCCTGTGCTCTTCCGACAGACAACAGCCGAATAGACTGCACGGGAGCATTCATTAACGCAATCGACCCCACAGACTCTGCGACCGACGACGCCCTTTGGAGGCTTTGGAGGAAGGCGGCAGGATGCAGCCCCGGGCCAGCAAATGATCCCTGGGATGACCCTGGATTTGAACTTACAAAATTGACCATAGGCTTTGAATCCCGGCCTATGGCACCCAAACTGTTTGGTCCAGTCCCGTTGAAGTTGACTGTTTGGGTTTAGGAAAAACTCTCCATTCTCTTAATGAAAAAAACAAACGGATAATCCCCTACTTTTTCCCAATATCAGTGTTTTAAAAGCTTATACGCTAAGGTATATAACAAGGGAATTTTTCTCTTTGAACGATAACAAAATGGAGGCTAAAAGAATCCATATCCTAGGAATTTTTTTTTCTGTTTTTCTTTTACTTCTCTTACTTTCTTCGACTGCGACTGTTTCAGGAGCAGCTTGCGGGACCAACACTGTTTGCGGAAGCGATGGAGATACTAATTCAGGCGACTGTGGCACCTGTGGAGACATCTGGGGTCGTACAACCGGAGACGCAGCCTGCGGATATAGTGTTGCAGGAGATTTATGCTGCGGAGACGACGCAAATGAATATGACAAATATCAGAGGTGTTACACTTTTTTAGTTGATGCCACAGCATGCACATCTGATTTAAACATAAGATCTTGCTGTAATGTCAACAGCGACTGTGTTGCTCCTGATGGATACTGCCTAACATCATATACAACCGCCTATGACCTTGATCTTGGACCTACGATAAACTGGGCATGGTGTGCCGTGGGCCAGTGGTATGACTGCGACGAGTCAGCAGCCACCCACTGCTCATCTAAATGTGGATTCGATGCTGCGGAAGCGGGAGAAGCAGGCGTTGGAGAGTATCTTGATTATGCCACCCAACCAGACAAAGTCGAGTGCTGCGGAGATGACGAAAACGAATTTTACAGAGATTACTCTGGTACTGGTGGAGGCATTGCCTGCTGTGATGATCCTGGAGATGCGGTGAATGGAGCAGGTAACTGTGTTCCTCCAGGTCCAGAACCGGATGACCCTCCTGAAACTCAATGTGACATCGTGATGGGAGGTCCTGGAGCTTGTAATGGGGGAAGCTGTTTCAACACTGCCTTGTTTACTAACTCAGGAGAAATCCCAGACGCAACATACACCCAAAGCTGCTGTGGAGATGATTCAAGTGAATACTACATACTCACAGGAATCTATGAAGCATGCTGTAAGGAATCCGATGACTTTGTAAATTCAGGTGGGGCTTGCGTGACCCCAAATGATGACCAGACCATTTGCAGCACAGTTCTTGGATTCGACTGGCATGTTGGAATAACCTATGAATCCCTCCTCCCAAGCTGCTGCGGAAACGACGCAAACGAATATTACCTGAATAATGGAGTTCAATACGCCTGCTGCGACAACATATTAGACGTAGTAGAAGTAGACGGTAGCTGTACAACTCAAGACTCCGATGATTCTCAGTTATTGTGTGATACATTTCCGGGCACCGTTTGCAGCGGATTAACCTGCTGGAATCCGTCCTGGTTTACAGCCTCGGGGGAGACTCCAAGCGCCTACTATGAGAGCAGCTGTTGCGGAGACGATGTGCAGGACATAAGCTACAAAGAAACGTTTTTGACATTTAATTGTTATAATTTTGGAGGTATTACAGCTATTGCTTGCGCCGATGACCCAAATATCAAGGGATGTTGCGACTATACAAATGATTGTGTATCTCCTGACGGCTACTGCCACCCATATAGATTGCTCACAACTCAAGCATATAATGTCTCCACCACTGAAAGCAAAAACTATGCTTATTGTTATAGTGCTGGTATTGGATGGATGGACTGCGATTACAACACTGGATTCTACTGTGACACCGAATGCAGTAATATTGGAAAACGAATTTTAGGCGGGGAGTCGGTACCATTTGGAGAATACACAGATCAAATTACGCTTGGGTGCTGCGGAGACGACGACGGTGAATATTATGTAATCGATGGCGTAAACGAGGCCTGCTGTGACTCCCCAACCGACTGCGTTGACGGAACAGGTGCTTGTTACTTTTGCGGTGTAGACCCGGACGCCGACCAGCCCACCTGTGAGGCCTCCTTCTGGGTTTGGCTTATCAACCCTGCCCTTTACGAATCCGGAGACGCAAGCTGCTGCGGAAACGATCCATTGGAATTCTACAAGACAAACACAACCGCAGAGGCTTGCTGTGACCAAGCTGTCGACTATGTTGATGAATCGACTTTAAAATGTATTGGCCCAATAGACTGCGGCTTAGATACATCTCCAGCCCCATGCGGGCAGACTGAACGAGACGGAGACCAGAGCGGATGCGAGGCAAACTGCGGAGCCACGGCCTGGGAATTACCAACGGGAGATGCAACACTCACCTGCGGATGGGGAACGGATATGTGCTGCGGAGACGACTTATACGAAAAGAATCTTTATCTAAAATGTGCTACCTCTCCTGTAGACAGTGCAGCATGCACGACAGACATGAATGTGAGAAGCTGCTGCAATAATATCTATGATTGTGTGACACCGGAAGGCACTTGTATGAATACGAACTCAGACGTTTATAATTTTTCAGTTGACGAAACCAAGAATTGGGCTTGGTGCGCTTCAAACACATGGTATGATTGCGACTTTAACAATGGACAAGTCTGCAACTTATATTGCTCTCCCTTCGAACAACATCCTGCAGGTGAAGCAGGCGTTGGAGAATATACAGATTACGGCACAAATCCCACTAAGCTGGAGTGCTGCGGAGACGACGAAAACGAATTTATTGTGAGCGGCCCTGGAGGGACGAAATGTTGTGATAGTCCTGTTGACACGGTTGACATTAGCGGAAACTGCGTTTTTGCGGGCTGCAGTGCAAACGATGCCGCACCTGCTTGCGGTGGAACGGAAAGAGATGGGGATCAGATAAATTGTGAAGCCAACTGCGCGGGAACTTCCGTTTGGGAGTTGCCTGTCGGAGACTCTGCCTGCGGATACGGGACGATGATGTGCTGCGGAGACGATGCCGGAGAAAATGTCGTAATTGAATTTAAAAATGCCGATGCAACAAACGACGTGGCTTATGTCGATGGCGAATACGGCTGCTGCGATGACATATCAGATTGTGTTTCTGCTCAAAGCCCTCTAGGATGCTATCCTTCGATAAGTACTCCAGGTAATCCCATTGCGGTTGATGTCAATCCCGGGGGAAACGACACAAAAATTTTATGTTATAGAAATCCATCACCGCTCCGTGGGGAATGGGCGGATTGCGACAACGACGACTGGATGGACTGGTGGTGCGGGGACGTTTGCGGACCAGCGAAAGGAAAAATAGGAATCAGGAGTGGATCTTTTCTTCCTAATCCAAACTGGAATGCTGTTATCTCAGGGGAGCCTTGGATTGGCGAATACACTTTAACAGATTTCACCAACCGGAAGTTGGAGTGCTGCGGAGACGACACAGGTGAATACTATGTGGACAGCACAGGTCTTGGTCAGACTCCCTTATATGCCAATAGAGCCTGCTGTAATGATTCCTCTGATTTCGTGTGGATAACAGGAGTTACGAAGAACTGCTGTAACCCAGCCGTTGGTGAAGGAAACGCAACCGCTGGTTGCGGTACCTGTACAGACAACATAGACAACGACGGAGACGGACTATTCGACGAAGACGGGGGAGACAACCCCGCACTCATAGATCCGGACTGCATACTCTACATGGATTGTCTTGAAGCCGGAGGATTCTGGGAAGGAACCTACATAAATCCATACGGAGACATAAACAATATAACAGATGAGATTGAATTCATTAATGGAACCGACGAATTTTGTTGCGGGGACAAAGCAAACGAATACATTTCAAGACCCCACTGGCCCTATGAAGTCGGTAAATTAGGAAGCGCATGCCATGACAGTCTAGGTGATTTTTGCAGTGGCATGGATTTCGATGACTGGGGATGCTGCGGCGATGAAACCTACTGCTATGATGGAGTAGGAACATGCTATACGGTAAATGATAGAGCAGACGTAGACGGCAATGGTGACACTGACACCTGTACCAACGAAGGAGCACACGGTTTCTGGGTTGACTGCCTAGATGGAACCGACTGTCCCGCCGGGAAATTCTGCGTGGACTACGACTGCATCCCGGGAAGCGGCTGGCTTGACGTCGGAAACAACAGCCTAAATGACAGCATTCTGCCGGGCGTCTCAGACGACTTCGGCGGATCAATCAACTACATCCTAAGGCACGGATGCACGTGTCCAGGATGTGTGATAAATGAATCAGACTGCCTGATTCCGATGATCTTTTATCTCGACCAACCCACAACCTTAACACTGGATTTGAGTGTGTCGACGGCAGGTCCCGGGATGGGGGTCCTCGTGTCTGCGGGAAGCTACCAGATAAGCATTCCATACGGAGAAATATTTCCAAATAACAAAGACAGAAACATAACGATTGGGGGAGGCGCCTCATATTGCTTTGCTGCATCCGGTCAAAATCAATTCCACCCAGAGTTGGGTATATGTCCTATTCAAAATATTTGGATGGACTGTACTCAAGCATATATTAGTCCTCCAACCATCGTTACTGATTCAGCTCTTGATGACGCCCTTTGGAGGCTTTGGAAGAAAGCAGCAAAATGTCCCCCCCCATCATTTGCTGATCCTTGGAGTACATCAGACCTCTCTCAGTTAACTATTGGCGTAGAATACAGATCAAAGGCTCCTTCGCTCTTCGGCCCAATACCCGTGAAAGCAGTAGTCTGGATGTGAAAAAAAATGTCTGGTTCTCTAATCCCCAAAGGAAACAAAGGATACATCTATACACTCATCTCAGTCATACTATTATTGGGCATTATCTCAATGAACGTCCACTACGCCCAGATTTCAAGCCAGAAGGCTAGGTCAAACATCAACCGCATCCAGACCGACGAATTGTCTGCGGTCGTGGAATCGGTGAAAGAGGATTTCAGAAACACCTTAGAGATCTCAGGCGGCAGGGCGACCGTCTTTTTAACGGGATACCTCGCCAGCAACTTCACAAACCTCACAGACTACGAATTGATTCCTTGTCCTGAGATAGGAGACTTCAAATACACCCGCACCGGAGCCCCCGCCGCCATCGCAGAACTCATGCTTTGCGGAACCATAGAGGGTTCGGGGCAGTGGAGCATGGAGAGGATGAACACCCACACACTCGTGAACTGGAGCGACCGGGTGAACACCTACGCAAAAGAACGCGACGTCAACGTCACAGTAAGATTCGATGATATATTGGTGGCCCCCTATGACGTCTGGACCATCGCGTTCATCGGAAAAGTGTCGATATTCGGCGTAGACACATTGGGTTGGAGCAGATACGACGTGCAGTCTGTGCCGGTCGTCTCAGGAATAGAGATAAACAGCGTGGAAGACCCCTTAAACATTGTCTTGACCGGAAAGCCTGGTTTAGGTTCGGTTTTCATTCCCTGCAATCCCGGCGCCTACTCGATAATCAACGGGACAATCCTGGATCTCTGGATGGATTCTGGCTGCCACCTCGAAGACGACAAACTTGGTGCCTCCTTTTTCGATAGGCTGGAGGGTAGACCTTGGACAACAGTTAACTACAGGGAATTGAGAGAAGAAGTCAGAGAAGCGATGGGTGAGGAATTCGTGACTGGTCCGAGCCTGAACCTCGAGACCGTATTGGACCTCGACGAGTGGTGGGTGCAAAATGTCTCCTCCATCCCGGTCGATGTGGATCGGAGTTGGGTGGATGGAGAATACTTTTTCTCGCCATACAAATCCTTCTGCCACCCCGTGGACTCGGTCCACGAAGACCTGATGATTGACTCAAGACACCTATACCTCTACTACGTGTCAAACTACTACAGCCCAAAGCGCGCAGTCGACTGCTTCATCACGATAACGAACGAGACAAGTGATTATATCTATTATCCCCCTCCAACGCATTTCGATGATCCAAAATACGCCCTAAACAACACTCCCTTCCCCCTGGGAGTGAACTTCACCTGGATGAACGTCGGCAACCTGACCTGCAACCTTACGATAGCGGAATACGAATCCGGTGCATACGTATGGACAGTCAATCAATCACTTAAACCGTGGGAGAATTTCTCATATTTCTTCAACAAAACCTATACATTCCATACAAAGCCGAATATTTTCTCCTGCTATAACTTGAGCGCTGAGGCAAATAACAAGCCTAACAGATACGGAGCAGAGATATGCATTCTCGAACCAGGCATTTCAGAAGACTCAGGCGATTGGATAACATACTGCTAAGTTCTTTTAAAGAAGGAGTTTCCCCCAACTTTCTATTTTTATTTGTCTGGCGGTAATTCTTAAGAGAGTTAAATGGCCGACGACAAAAAGAAAGAAGAGGACGCCCAGACAAAGGACGAGGCAAAGGCAGTCAAAGAAAAAAAACAACAAGAGAAGGACAAAAAAGAACCCTCGAAAACAAAGGATAGTCCAAAAGAAGAAGCTGGAAAAAAAGAGGATTCTCCCAAAAAAGACAAAGAAAAAAAAGAGGACTTAGATAAAGTAGAGGAAGAACCCTCAAAAGACATGTCCCCCGGAGTAATAGATCCCGTAAAAAAACCAGACGAAGAAACACCCGAATCCAAAACAGATGATCCTTCCACAAAAATCGATAGGAAAGGAAAACCCAGCGAAGATGAATCATTGGAGGTCGACTCATACGGCATCTACAGCGGAGACCTCGAATTCACAGTCAAAGTATTTGACGTAGGAGACTACGTCCTGCACTACGAAGTGCAGCTGCCCCACGTAGACTTTGTAACACGCGCCCTACTCGACGAAACCAAGAGAAGTTTGGTAGGCGAAATTCAGCTTGAAAGCCGAGACATTATGAGCTCGGCAAAGATCAAGAGCATGCGCGAAAAATTTCTGGCGCGCTCAAAGACCAAGCTGAAAAACGTCCTAAAAAGAGCATCCGACGAATACGTCAACGTCCTGTCACTCATCCTCGTAAACGAGATGGTGGGATTAGGAGACATTGAGTACCTTCTAATGGACGACTCAATAGAAGAAGTCGTCGTCAACAGCTCAAAGGACATGGTATGGGTCTACCACAAACGGCATGGATGGGTGAAGACCAATATAAACATCCCAACAGAAGAGATGATCATGAACTATGCCTCAAGGGTTGCAAGGGAGGTGGGAAGAGAGATAACCCACATGGAGCCTTTGTTGGACGCCCACCTTTCGACAGGAGACAGGGTAAATGCGACGTTATTTCCGATTTCCACCCGCGGGAACACCATGACTATCAGGCGGTTTTCCAGGACACCTTGGACAATCATACACTTAATTGACCCCAGAATCAACACGATAAACGCCAGGGTCGCGGCATTTCTTTGGGTTGCCATAGAATACGAGATGAGCATGCTCGTAGCAGGTGGAACAGCCAGCGGAAAGACTTCTATGTTGAACGCCTTGATGCCCTTTTTTCCGGCAAACCAGAGGATAATAACGATAGAGGACACAAGAGAGCTCAATCTCCCGGAATACCAGCACTGGATCCCATTGACTTCCCGGCCCGCCAACCCCCAGGGAGAAGGTGAAGTATCAATGCTAAATCTCATGGAGAACGCCTTACGTATGCGTCCCGATAGGATTGTGGTCGGGGAAGTCAGAGCCAGAAAGGAGGCGGAGGTATTGTTTGAAGCCATGCACACAGGCCACTCGGTTTATGGGACATTCCACGCCGAACAGGCAACAGAAGTGGTTGACAGACTGTGCGGGCCCCCAATGAACATCCCTCCTTTGGTCTTAAAGTCGCTTCACTTGGTACTCGTCCAGTACCGAAACAGGCGAACCGGGTGGCGCAGGACATTCGAGGTGGCAGAGATAACGAAAGACGAAGGGGAGACCCCAAGCGTCAACACCCTGTTTATGTGGCATCCGAAAACCGATACAGTCGAACCGATGTATCCCTCCATCAGGGTAAAAGACGAACTCGAGTTGTTCACAGGAATGAGCGAAAAGGAATTACAAGAAGATTTGAAAGGAAAGCAATTAGTTCTTGAATGGATGCTCGCACAAAACATCAGAGACGTAAACGACGTCGGAAAGATAATCACTGAATACTACATAGACAAGGAAACAGTGCTTGACTTAGTCAGCAAAGGAGATAAAGCATTAGAAGAACTTCAATCATAAAAAAAATGCCAGGATTTTATGATTCCCCGCAGGTGCAAAAAACATCTCAGCATTTCAAAGGAATGGCTCAACTGGTCGGAGCCATGTTTCCAACCTTAGAGTGGGATCTCAGGAAAGCGGGCTATCAGATAAATGCCATCCAGTACGTATCGATTACAATCTACCTTGTGATGCTTGCATTCATCGGCTGCATGGTCGTCTTTGGAGTGCCTGTTGCTGCGACCGAAAAATACGTAATACTGCCTGACGGAGAAATCAACACAATGATTTTTTGGCCTTTTGGATTGGCTATCTCGATCTCTGCGATGGTATTCTTTTATTCTCTTTACGCGCCAAAGATCAAGATCTCCTCGAGGAGCAGAAAAATAGACAAGACCCTGGAATTCATGCTCAAAGACATGCAGGTCCAGCTGACTGCGGGAGTCCCACTTTTCGACACGTTGGTTAACATCAGCCGAGGCCAGTATGGAGAGTGCTCAACCATCGCAGACGGGATAGTCCAGGAGGTGCAGTCCGGAAAAAGCGTGATAGACGTATTGGATGAGGTTGGCATGTGGAGCCCAAGCGATTACCTCAGAAAGGTTCTCTGGCAGATAGTCAACGCCGTCCGCTCGGGAGCAGACATGGTTCGTGCGCTTGATGCCATCGCAAACGACATAAGGATTGAAAAGGAGAACAAGATCAAAGCATACGGCCAAGAACTGAACCTCTGGGGACTAATCTATCTTATGGCCGCGGTCATTGTCCCCTCGATGGGGGTGACTCTTCTGGTGATTCTTTCGAGCTTCATCGGCGGAAACGTAATAGATGAATCATTGTTTTGGACGATAATGGTCGGATTGATTATCTTTCAGGTGATATTCATTTCCTTTGTTTCAAGCAAGCGCCCGGAGGTATGAGATGGTCAAGGTAGGAGAATTGATTAGCGGGGAGGAAAAGACTGAATCAGACATTGAGCCGAAGAAGAAACGGTCAGGTTCCGTCATTGGAAAAG
>JBDREA010000046.1:0-12553 GCA_043820265.1 Candidatus Altarchaeota archaeon
CTCAGATCAGATAGGATATCCTGGTTTCCTAATACCTGACCATTCGCCCGGCGTGTTCTATCTGCGGGTGCCTATCGGTGTGAATGTCATATCAGCCCATATAACCTTGGACGCCTAAACGATAAATCCTTTTGAAATTAAGACAATTATTCGAACAATCCAGCTTAATTGTTTATGTTTGATATTTATTTGAGTCTTCCCCTATACATAAACGGAATGGCACAAGCATCAAAAAACAATGGAAAACTGATAAGGAGTCTTTTAATCGAAAGCATGAGCGAAGACCACATTAAAATAATGGATTCGCTCAACGAACCAAAACACGACGAAGACATCGCCGAAGAACTAGACGTTAAAGCAACAATAATCCGGACTCTTCTAAACGACCTCCACGCCGAAAACCTCGTAGAATACGAGCGGACAAAAAACAAGAAGACCGGATGGTACACATACAAGTGGAATCGCAGAGAAGACAAAGTCGACGAATTCGTCCAGGGCTACCTCCAAAAGAAGCTCAGAAACCTTAATCAGCAGCTTGACGAGCAAGAGACAGGAATCATCTTTTCCTGCAGATGCGAGAACTTATCCTATGATGAGGCCCTCCTAAAAAACTTCATTTGCGAGAAATGCAACAGCCCCCACAAAGAATACGACAGTGCAGAGCTGGTGGCGAAGATTACCACAGATATTGCATTGATTAACTCTCTAATAGAGCAAACATAAGGCAAAAACTCTTCTCGTCTTTCCTTTTTTTGGTCAACTCAAGTGTTAAAATATATGTTTCTTCAACAATATTCCATGCCTGATAAAATCACAAGACATCAAGCTCTTAATCTGCTATCAAAGGTGGGTTGCAGCCAATCCGTCATTGAGCATAGTATGGCTGTTTCCGCTCTCGCGGTTGAAATGGGGCAGAAGATTCGAGCTAATGGTTATGGATTAGACATCGAATTCCTTGAGGTAGCAGCCCTATTGCACGACATCGGCAGAAGCAGGACACATGGAGTAGGTCACGGAATCGAGGGGGCTAAAATTCTTCATGAATATCCCTTTTATGCCCAAGTATGCGAAAGCCACCTTGGGGCCGGGATAAAAGCAAATGAAGCTGAAAGCGCAGGTCTTCCTCGAAGAGATTTCATCCCGGAAACTCTGGAAGAAAAGATTATTGCGCACGCAGACAACCTGGTTGTCGGAGACAAACGTATCACAATTGAGGAGTCTATGGAAAAAATGATCAAACGATTAGGCAAAGGCCATCCCGCATTGAATAGAATAAAAAAGCTTAACTCTGAAATAGAATCTCTTATAAAACAAAAATGAAACTTATTCGTAGCGTAAATCTTTCTTTGTTCTCAAAGACGGGATTCATCGAAAAAGATAAGATTGCCCTAGCTAATATCCTGCCGGAAGATGCAGTCGTCGAGCAACAGACTCTCCCACCGGAACTCGAAGGGGAAATCTTTACAAGGGAGATTACCATATTAACTGCGAAGATTACGAAAAGCAAATCTGCAGAAGATTTCTTTTTAAGCCTCCTAAAAAAAATGATTCGGGAAGACCGCAGAAAATTGGATGAAACGCTCAAAGAAAGGATTTCGGATGGAACACTCTACCTCAGGGTTGAAAAGGAGGCAGCATTGGCGGGTGCGATAAAGCTAACATA
Source organism: Candidatus Altarchaeota archaeon (assembly GCA_043820265.1). GTDB lineage: Archaea > Altiarchaeota > Altiarchaeia > IMC4 > JBDREA01 > JBDREA01. The sequence continues at coordinate 1,664 of JBDREA010000046.1, forward strand.
TGCAGGAGACAGCATTCATCTCAAAATAAAGATTGCAGCTTATCCGAAAACCGATGAGAATGTATTTAACAATATGAAGGAATTGCTAAAATGAAGAAAACAGGATACTGGGATCTGAATGTTAGCGGAAAAGAAATCCAAAATACCATATCGACGGCACAGACTCTTGGTTTCACAGGAATTTGTGTGGGTGAGAAATTTTCTGATCTGAATCGATTCAAAGACCAAAAAAAAGAATTTTCTGTCCTTCAGAAAAAATCACCAATAGAAATTCTAATTGGTGCATGCATTGAGATAAGAACAGAGGGTGAAATACAAAAAAAAGCGCGAAATGCATTCGATTGTGGAGCGGATCTCGTTTTTTTCAAACCAAAAAACGTGGACGAAAACCGTCTGGCAAGCGAGTGCTGGGAGATAGACGTGCTTTCACCCCCACATGATACGTCCGCCCGTGACTTCATGAATCAGCGCGAGGCGGGCATCGACAAAGTATGCGCTAAAAACATGGCAGAAAGGTCGATTGCTTTAGAGGTCAGCTTAGCACAGATCCTTGACTCAAATGGCCGAAAGAGAGCCGAACTCCTTGGCCGAATCTCCCAGAACCTCAAAGTGGCAAAGAAATACAAGACGCAAGTAATCTTCACAAGCGGAGCGATTGATCCCCTTGGGATGCGCAGCCCCCAAGATTTTTCTGCTATACTAAAAGTTCTTGGGGCAGACGAAAAGCAGGCGAAAGATATAATCACCTCAAACGTCGAAAAGATCATCCAGAAATCCCACGACCGAAACGATCCTGACGTGATTCTAAAAGGGCTAAAGGTCATAGACTGGGGAAAACAAAAACCCCAAGAACCAAAGAAAAAGTATGGTTGGTACTAATCCTTAGTGCCGATTCCTGTAGTATCTGGGTATAAAGAATACTTGTGGATTTCATAGATATAGAGCTGAGTGTAATCTTGGATGATGTCTGTGAATTCCTGCGTGATCTGGTTTATTAGCTCTCGGAATTTGATAATATCGTCTATCTCGACGTCCAATTCGACATTCCAGGGTCCGATGCAGGATATGATGTAGACGACATTCGGCAATCTGTGGCAGTAGCTGTAGAATTCGTCGAATCTCTTCTTTGTTGACTGCTTGAGATAGAAGAGAACCTTATAATGGATTATACCTACAGCTTCTGTATTTAAAATAATATTGGAATACTTGAGTATGTTTCGTTTTCGAATCTTTTTTATCTGGTAGCGGACTATCTTTGGTGTGAGTCCTGTTTCCTCTGCTATCTCGGATATAGGCATACGAGCGCTCTGGCAAAGCTTGGATAATATTGCCTCCTCTTTCTCGTTTACTCTTTCCGAGCGTTCTTCTGGGGCCATATAGCTGTAAGCTCTCCTTTTTCTTTTAACTAGGTCATCTGTTATCAGGTAATCCCTTGTAAGGTATTCTCCTGAGACGTTTATCGACATTATCCTCTTTCCAATTAATGAGTGGAAATCGGAGAATATCTCATCGAGTATCTTTTGAAAAGAGATGACATCTCTGATTAAGAAGGTTATTCCGATGTTGTATTCTCCGTCCATACTTGTTATCCAATTGACTTCCGGAGTAGCGATCAAGCGGTTGATAAATACCTTCCTTTTTTCAGATGTGATATTCTGCAATCGGACAAGGACCTTGAATATCGTGAAATTTAGGGCAGCCGTGTTTAGGATGGCAAAGTATTTCTGGATGATATGGGTATCTTCCAGTTTTTTTATTCTGTAACGCGTGACTTCTTTACTTAGATTGGTTTCCCTGGCGATATTTGAGATTGTCTGTTGGGCGTCTGTGTCCAGTTGGTAGAGGATTTTTCTATCTAAGGCATCTAACTCCATTTTTATTTTTTTTACAATTATTAGTTCATTAATGTTAATAATATAAAAAATTATACAAATATGTTTATATGTACGTCCTTCCCCTATCATCTCAATGGAAAGGTTGAAGGAGATAATCGAGTCGGAAAAAATCGGCCCGTTCCGGTTGCCATCCCAACTACAAGATGGCAGCGTCGAGGAATTTAAACTATATTACTTTCACATAGCAGGCGAATCATACTATGTTTTAGAGAAAGGAGAACAAAATGGCAAAGATGATGTGCTAGTCCGCATCAGCTCAGCTTGCTCTTTTGCCCACATATTTCATAGCCTTCGATGCGATTGTAAGCAACAACTTGATGCCGCCATGAAAAAAATCGCAAAAAATGGAGGATTACTAATCTATGCCTTCAACCAAGAAGGGCGAAGTATCGGGTTTGCAAACCATGTCAGATCCTATATGAAGCAAGATGAGGGATTCGATACTGTTGATTCCTATCTTGAGCTCGGTCTCCCCGTAGACGAGCGAGAATACACTCTCTGCTCACTCATCCTCAAAGACCTGCACATTAAGAAAATCAGGCTTCTCACCAATAATCCCGAAAAAGTCGAAAGCCTAGAAAAAGAAGGACTAATAGTGAAACGCGTCCCACTCATTGCCGAACTTAGCCCATTTAACGAATCACAGATGAAAGTGAAAAAGGAGAAACTCGGACACATGATATACTGAATGATCTATGATGGCCCAATTGAAAGTAATCAATCCAGCAACACAAAAAGTAATCATTGAGATTCCTATTTCATCGAAAAAAGAAATGTTAAAAAAAGTCGATTTGGCGCAAAAAACTCAGGAAAAATGGGCAGACTTTACTTACCAAAAACGAGCCACATATTTGAAGAAGTTCAACCAACTCGCCAAAAAAAATAAAAAATCAATAGCCGAAATAATCTCAAAAGAGATGGGAAAACCCATCAGTGAAGCCCTCGTTGAAGTGAACCGAGCTATTGATAACACAAACTGGTTCATAAACAATGTTGAAAAAGAAATAAAGCCAAAGAAACTACAAGAACAGGTTGCACTACTGAAAGAGCCTGTCGGGGTTGTGACCGCAATCACTCCCTGGAATCTCCCCTTCATAATTCCTCTTTGGATTATCCCACCGGCCTTGCTCACAGGAAACACTGTTGTATTCAAACCCTCAGAGATCTCACCCCTAACAGGAGAGTTGATTTTCGACCTCTTTAAAAAAGCGGGATTGCCCAAAGGCTGCCTCAATCTACTGATTGGAGGAGACAAATTAGGTAAGTTTTTGGTGGGCTCAGAAATCGACATGGTAGCATTCGTTGGAAGCCAAAATGCCGGAAAAGACATAATGAAAAACTCCGCAGACAAACTCCATAAACTGGCATTAGAGCTGGGGGGAAAAGATCCCTTGATCGTCTTAAAGGATACAGATGTGAAAAAAGCAGCTCATGATGCTGTGCAGGGATCACTACTCAACTGTGGCCAGCTCTGCGCTTCAGTAGAAAGAATCTACGTTGAAAAACAGATTTATAATGCCTTTGTCGAAGAGGTGATGAAAGAAGTGAAATCCTATGAAAGCATAGGTCCACTTACAGATCCGACACAACTAAAGATCGTTCAATCACACATCAGGGATGCGAAAAAGAAAGGGGGAAAAATCCTTTCCGGAGGAAAAAAGAGAAATGGAAAAGGGTACTTCTATCCACCAACCCTTATAGTCAACGTCAACCACTCAATGAAACTGATGACCGAGGAAACCTTTGGACCAATCATTGCAATTATGAAAGTAAAAGACGAACAGGAAGCAGTTAAATTTTCAAATTGCCTCAATTACGGATTATGCACTTCTATCTACTCGAAAAACAAAAAAAAGGCAAAAAAGATCGCAAGCAAAATTCAAGCAGGTACAGTCTGCATCAATTGCACACCAAGCAGTCACGCGGCATATCCCTGGGGTGGGGTAAAACAAAGCGGATTTGGGAGGATGCTCTCCAAACAGGGTATCAATGAATTCCTCGAACCAAAAGTAGTACACATGGCTTGAACGAGAACCTATAATCGCCGAACTCAACTCATTCAGAGAATCCCAGCTTAGGGCGAAAAAAGAAAAACTCGTCCACCTATTCGAACTCGACTATAGATCGGGAAAAATGACCAAGTATACTCACATGGAAACTAACGAGAAAAACCGCTTACCAATCATCAACTCATCCTTTGCTCGGCACATACGAGAGCTTTCTGTAGATTATACGAATGCATTACGCGCAGAACAAGAGAAGTTACCAGGATTTCCCTTCCAAGTTGCCAAGATAAATCTTGATGATACTGAAGACCCATCTGCGATATCAGGCATAAAAAATCCATCTGTCTCAATCGTCACTGACAAGCATACATACACAGGATCAGATAGGATTTTCCCGGTAAACCAAGACGAAAACACAGTATTTGCCGGATACGTCTACGAAGACACTTTCAAGCAGGAGTACCACAGTGTCCTCGACCTGTGCACAGGATCTGGAGTTTTGGCAATCGCATCTAAAAAAGCGGGTGCAAAACACGTTTTAGCCACTGACATTAATCCTCGTTCATTTAGGTTTGTAGACGCCAATAATGTAATAAATTCAACAAGAGTCAAGGTACAGATCTCTGATTTGTTTCGTGGCATTAAAGGTAAATTTGACAAGATAACCTTAGATCCCCCCTTCATGGGATCTCCCTCTCCTGTATTCCCCCTCCACGCTCAAAGCCAAGGATTTGGGACCGAAACCGTCATCGAACCAGTGCTTTCTAAGTGTTGGGAGTACCTCAACAAGATGGGTTGCGTTCAGATAATCGCCCAGAGTTTTGCTGGTAACAATAAAGACTCATTCATCGATGTACTCGAGAATCACATCCCCCAAGGATGGTCGTATTCTATCAAGCATGTATTCCCTGAAAAGAACATCCCGCTCCATTTCTACACTAGCATCTTCAAAGATTATCCAGGTTTCGAGGATTGGAAGTGTACCATAGAAGAGAAAGGGTACGAATTTCTAAGGTTTTATATGCTCACAATACGAGACGATGGGGGATCCGGACTCCAAGAGGAGACCTTCTCCACACCGAGAAAATACAATCTCATCTACCCGCCGACTCTCCTATCTGAACTTGAAAAGAGAGTCAATAAACCCATCCTTCTACATAATCCTGTCTCGGAGAATGAAATCCCCTTTATTGGCCACTACCTGAGACTGAGCAGGTATAGTATTGCAGTTTATCAGTCTTTGAAAAATAGCCTTGGTTTCGGATGAAAACGAAATGACCACTATGGAACAGCTTACAGGGATAATCGAATCAGAGAAAATCGAGAGCCCGGCATTCATATATGACGCAGAAAAGATCGGGTCCCAGCTAAATATTCTACGGACCATCTTTAGAGATAGCGATACTCGGATATACTACAGCTACAAGACAAATCCTTCCTTGGGGAAACTCGTATATAGTCTTGGTTGTGGTCTGCAGGTCACATCCCTCAACCACCTGAATGAAGTCTTAAAGTTCGCTGACAGTAAAAACGTAATATTTTGCGGAAGAACATTATCAGATGAAGAAATTAGATTCTTAATTGGTTCAAACGTCCATATCATCGCCAATTCTATCAACCAGATTGAAAGAATACGTAAAATTGAAAAAAATTTACCTATTGGAATTCGCATCGACACAGGCATCACGTCTGAATGCACCGGTTTTAACACAAGCAATCTTGGATTGGGGATTAGAACAGAAGATCTGGAGGGCATTGAAGCGAACATCATAGGAATCCATAATCACATTGCCAGCCAGATAGTCGACTTAAACTCGTACAGGCTGAACGCAGAAATCATAATCGATTTGGCAGATAAGATGAATGTGTCCTACATCAATATTGGGGGAGGATTTCCAATCCAGTATGGAAACATCGTTCCTACCCTAAAGGAATTCGCTGACGCATTTAAGAGATGGAAGAAAATCCTTTGCTTCGAACCTGGAAGAATCCTTGTTGGACCGGCCGGAGTCTTATTTGCTCAAGTCAAAGATGTCCAAGGAGATATTGCCACAATTGACGCATCGGTTTTTAACAGCGTACGTGACAGGATTCTATCAAAATATAAAATACAACTGCCAGTGTTAGAAGGCGGTGGCAAAAGATACAAGGTGGTCGGAAATACTCCCTGTTCAGTCGACTACTTTGGACAATACGAACTTCCTTGTCTTAAAGCGGGATCAAAAATATTCTTTTCCCAAGCCGGTGCCTACTGTAGAACAAAAGACGACTTTTCTGGGACCCAACCACCAAGTGAGTACATACTAAATGATGGAAAATTTGAGATGATTAAATGAAAAAAATAAAATCAATAAATCCTGCGACCGAGGAGGTGATCGGAGAATTTAAACCAGGGCGAAAAAAGGAGATACTCTCAGCGCTAAGATCATTGAGGGCCGATAAATGGGGTCCCTCAAAGGATCGCAACCAAATCCTAAAAAAATGCAGTGAAGTGATACGGAAGAATAAGGACCTTCTAGCAAGATACTTGACTTTCGAACAGGGGAAACCTCTAAATGAGGCAACACTTGAAGTCGAACTATGTGCCGATACCATAGACTACTACATCGACGAATCGAAGAAGCTGAAGCCTCAAAGGATTGAATGCAGTTTCGAAGATACTATGCCATACATCTACTATGAGCCCATCGGAACAGTGGGTGTCATCACTCCTTGGAATTTCCCATTGTTGACTCCGATGTGGAATATCATACCGGCGTTGATAACAGGAAACTGTCTCATATGGAAGCCCTCGGAATTGACACCCTTCATAGCACAAGAGATAACGACTTTATTTTATCAAGCCGGGCTTCCTCCCTATGCATTTCAGACAATCCTTGGAGACAAGGAGACCGGAAAATTAATGATAGATAAAGTGGACAAGGTGTTTTTTACTGGATCAATCAAGGCTGGAGAATACATCCAAAAACACGCAAAAGAATCACATCTTGAATTGGGGGGAAAGGATCCCTTCATAGTGTTTTTCGACTGCAACCAGAAGCAAATTGTTAGCGGGGCCATCTGGGGGGCATTCAATAATGCAGGACAGGTGTGCACTTCAGCAGAAAGGTTTTATGTTCATAAGGACATCTACGAAAATTTTTTAGATGGGATTATTAAAGCCGCAAAGGAGTTGGTGGTAGGTGATGGACTGAAGGAAGGCACGCAAATCGGACCTATCATAAGCCAGGGCCAAATGGAAAGAATAGAATCTCAACTAAAAGATGCTGTCAAGAAAGGTGCAAAAATAGTTTATGGCGGAAAAAGGCTCTTAGACAAAGGTTTTTTCTTTTCACCCACGATTGTCGTGGATGTTAACTGTGATATGGATTTAATGAAAGATGAGACCTTCGGCCCGGTGATAGCGATTCAAACATTTACAAGCGAGGAAGAAGCCATTGAGCTAGCTAATTCCGGGATTTATGGATTGGGTGCTTCGGTTTGGACATCTGACATGAGCAGGGCCAAAAAGATTGCTTCAAGCTTAAAGGCAGGCATGGTTTGGATAAACGAAGTAGACCTTCCGCTCCGAGGGGGAGACCATTGGACTGCTCGACGAATGAGCGGGACAAATTTTCCCGCCGGAAAGATCTTTTCCTTTATGAGAAAAAAGGTGGTAATCACCCACGATTCTCCCCAGAATCGAGATTGGTGGTATGCAAAAGATTGTAGATGGTAGGTTACGTATCTTATGTTCTTTTTTTATTCTTTGTTTGTAATCTCTTTTGTCTAATATGAAATCTGGTCTCAAACGTATTGGCATCCTCACTTCTGGGGGTGATTGCCCTGGTTTAAATGCAGCCATCCGTGCCCTCACAAAAAAGGCCATCTATGATCATGATCTGGTAGTCATTGGCTTAAAGGACGGTTTTTCGGGTTTGGTGGAAGGCAAAAGCAGAGAACTCACAGCCAATGATGTTTCTGGCATCCTAGTCAAAGGGGGTACTGTGCTTGGAAGCTCGAATCGCGCTGATGTCTTCAGGTATCCGGTGCAAAAGGGAAAAAAGACCGTCTTCGTCGATCGTTCAAAGGATGCGGTTAGACATTACCGTAAGCTGGCGCTTGATGCATTGTTCGTCATCGGAGGCGATGGAAGCTTAACGATAACCCACAACCTTCTAAAAAAATATCCCAAACTAAATATTATCGGGCTTCCGAAGACCATAGACAATGACGTCCAATTGACTGATGTCACGTTCGGCTTTAATTCTGCGGTTCAGAGAGCGACTGAGGCCATCGACGACCTGCACACCACGGCGATGAGCCACCACAGGGTGATGGTTGTCGAAGTTATGGGCAGGGATACTGGTTGGCTAGCCCTCGAATCGGGCGTTGCAGGCGGAGGAGACGTAATCCTTCTACCTGAATTCCCCTACGACATCAATAAAGTATGCGATGAGATTAAAGGAAGACTCAAGAAAGGGAAATTGGCAAGCATCGTAGTCGCAGCAGAAGGGGCGAAACCAAGAGGAGGTGAGGTTGTCGTTCGAAAAATCGTGTGCGACGGTGTTGAACCAAAAAGGCTTGGAGGAATAGGGCAGAAGGTCGCAGACGACATCGAGGAATGCACAGGCCTCGAATCCCGTGTGACAGTCCTCGGACACCTTCTGAGAAGCGGGGTTCCAACAGCCTACGACCGGCTTCTTGCAACAAGGTTCGGCTCAAAAGCGATCGATCTTGCCGTAAAAGGGAGATTCAAGAGGATGGTCGCTTTGAAAGGGGCTGATATCGTGGATGTTCCCATAAACAAGGTTGTTCCAGGCCAGAAACTCGTAGCCAAAAACCACCCCCTCGTTTCGATCGCGAAATCACTTGGGACAACTTTTGGCGTTTGAGTAGCCGCTTTCAGCATATAGTACGCATTGAGAGCATCTTGGACTATTTTTTGTGCATGTCGTTTTTCCGTGTGCAACAAACAATGCGTGAAATTCCTTGTAAAATCCTAGGTCAGCTGGAATATGTTTCTCGACTAATCTTTTTAATTCGTCGTAGGATACATCGTTTTTTACGTATCCAAGCCGGATCATTATCCTTTTGGTATAAGCATCGACGACGAAGCTCTTTTTTTCGAGTGCATAACAAAGGATGCTGTCTGCGGTCTCTTCGCCGATCCCCCACACGCTGAGTAATTTTTCTCTGAGCGATTTGAGGGACTCCTTCTTCATCGCTTCAAGATGACCGTCGGAATCAACATAAAGGAATTCAATGAACTTTTTAAGTTTCAGCGCTTTGATGTTGTAGTATCCAGAAGGTCTAATCAATTTTTTTAGATGAGGAAGGGGGGCATCCCTTATTTTTTGAGGGGAGAGGAGGCCCTCGTTTTTTAGGTTTCTGATGGCCTTTTCCACATTCGTCCAAGCAGTGTTTTGGGTGAGAATGGCTCCTATTGTTACCTCAAATGGATTTTCCGCCGGCCACCAGTCCTGGAATCCATATTCTCCTTCTAGCAGCCGAAATACATTCATTAATCCTTCATTTTCCATCCTCTATTTTTTTAAGTAGTCAAACAGATAAATAACGTCTCCACAAAAAACTCTTCAAAATGGATACCTTAACTCTGGTGCTCATAGCGGTTGCGTTTATCTTACTGGTACTCTTAGTCATCATCTTGGCTGCAGTAGCCTACCTTTTTAAGACCAGCAAACGAGTTGAGGTCGAAGAGCATCACTTAGAGGATAAAATCAAAGAAATCGAGGAAGAAGAAAGGCACCTGAAGAGCAGGCTTGATGAGCTTGAAAAAAAGAAGGGGAAGATCCTAAAAAATATATAATTTATTCAGTGCCTTTCAAGAACGTCTCTGGTTCTCAGAAGAATACTGTCCTCTATGACGATGTCGTCGATTAATCCGTACCAATATATGGTCATGCCTGGCCCGAAGAGCCGGACGTAGTGTTTAAGCTGTTTTTCGTAGTCTCTCTGAACCTCTTTTCTGTCTCCGAAGCTTGCCTTTGACTCCACCCAATTTGCTCGGTGACCGTCTATATTCAACGAACCCTCTAATAGGAAGTCTGGAGTCTTTTCATAATTCTTTCTTTGGGCTTCTTTTTCGGTCATAAAGCCGATTTTTTTCCTTAGAAGCCAATTTTTTATAGCTTCCTCGCTCCTTTTCCCACGGTCAGTCTGCCTTCTGTTTCCGGCTGGAGAATATACGAATTCGTGGGTGATGCATTCTTTGATGTTTGATCTGATGCGCAGATTTGAGATGCTTGATGGATCCCTCATGTACGCTTGAACCTCCTTTTTACCCACTCCAAGGCTTTGAAGTACTATGGATGCGGTGAGAACCGGTGAGAAATCAAGGCTCTTAGAAATCTGAAATAGGCTTTCTCCGTCGTACCATCTCCCCGCGAGGTCTTTGATCTTTTTTTGGACGGAATAATATTTTTGTTTTGTTTCTCTTATCACCTTTTGAGTGTAGATTACTTCAAGTGTTTCGCGGTCAACCTCGAATTTCCTGCTAAGCCCCTCGAGTCCCTCTAAGGATTCTATCTGGTTGTACAAATCTGAGTAGGTCCTACTATTCATCATATAAAATTTGGCCCGAACATCTATAAGTGGTATTCATAAATCATACCTTCTTCATGATATCTATTTTTGGCCAGAGGAGGCTCAAATATAGTGAATTCGATAAATACAACAAACTTGCATAGCAAGTTTGTGTACACAAATTCCGATGGAATTTGTTGTATTCGTACCTTTTCTTTATCGAATTCAATACGCTAGGCACCTTTGGTGCCTGCGTATGAAAACAGCTTTGTTGTTTTCAATATATTCGATTAGATAAGCTCTAGTATATAATTAAGGCTACTTATCTAATCGACTATAGCTTATTTTAGAATGAAGGAACTTGTCAAGGATTATGACATGATAGTATCCTATGCCACTTCTTTTTCGATTTTTGTTATTACTCCGTATCTGTTGTTTGTCACTGTTCTCACGAAGAAGTCCAG
>JBDREA010000047.1:0-2953 GCA_043820265.1 Candidatus Altarchaeota archaeon
CTATTCGTTGACATTTGGTGCTGAAGCACTTGAACCTTACCTTTCCGTTCTTTTTGAAGAGATAAAATGAAGGGTCCGTGTCACTGTGAAAAGGACAACTCGCCAGGTTATATTTCTGGCTTCTCTCCACGAATTGGATCCTCAAAATGTCCTCAGAATATCGAGCTGTAGGCTCGAAATAATATTCCGATTTAAGGTCTTGTAGGGGTATGGCCGGCTCTGTTTGGTCAACTCTCCTGTTTGTGTTCGTTCTATTCATAATCTTGGTTTTCCTTTCTCGTTTTATTTCTATAATCCTGGGTTTGAAGGGACGGGCTCTCACCCTGTCCCTTTTTTTTCAATTCCCTTTCTATCCCTCCACGGCCTTTTCCGCCGCCGCTTTCAGCACGAAACCCTGCCTTTGATCCTCATCTATTTTCGTAATCAGGTTTATGTCGGATTGCGTAAATCTCCGATGATTGCGGGTGCCGACGGCAATTGTTTGAACGCCTGGCAAAAGTCCTTTCTCCTGCCATTCCCTAATGCGGTTCTTACTGACACCGGTCATTTCAGCGACCGATGAAATACTGAATGTGTTGTTTTCCATGGTTCTACCCTCCCAAATATTTTATGCGGGGAAAAACACTTGTCCCCTACTTAACGACGGGTAAGATAAACATGGTGAGGGTCACGGCGTTCAGGGTAGGGAGCAGAAAGGATTTGTTTGGTGGGTTCTAATCAAGGTGGGTGGCGTTATTGCGCTGGCATGGGTGCCAGACTTCGCCATTTAGGCCATAATCAACGATCTCTTTTCGGTGCGACCCGTTTATTGCTTGAAAGACGCCAATAGCAAATCTCCGACAAAAGCCTGGAGAGCATTTGCCACCTCAAGCAGATCAAGGTTTGATTCTTTGGGACAGCCTCTATGAACGATTTGACTTCTGATCTCATAACAGAACCCAAAGAAATTGGTCGGTGATTTACCCAAGTACCTTTTGTCGGGAAGCAATTTCTCACTTAGGGTTTTCCCCGTTTGGCCAATCGATGCTTGGCGAAGCCACTGAAGACCGCCAATCATTGAGTTCTTTGTTCCATCGTCAACATCTGCTTCCCTCACTCTGTCTGTTAGTTCTTCGACAAGAGCAACGGCTTCGGCTGACCGATCCGGCGGGGCCAAAAGAGCCTCGATTGAGCTGATAAGAGTAATTATTCGACTTCGAAAAGATACATCAAAAAAAGATGAGGTATAAAGTTCAGATGAGACGAGTTGTTTCTCCGCAAGTGGCGAAGGGTTGCGAAACTGTTCTGATATAGTGTTGATAAATGCACGTTTATCCTTTCCAATCGATGCCTTCACGTTGAATAAAGCAAACATCAAATCCTCTTGATGCTCATAGACATCGATACCGTGGAGATCGTTTCGCACAGTCTTTCCCACTTTTTTGGCCGTCAGCTCAAGTCCGATTTCTGTAAAACAGCTTCGAATTTTACCGTCGCCCAAATCTATACCAACTTTATGTGTTACCGCCCAGATGAGTAGTGCCTTCTTGGCAATGTTTGCAGCGTGTAACGCCTCATTTTTTGTTGGATAAGGACCACCGATCAAGGCAACTCGTGATTGATTCTTGATGGGTACTCCTTTCATTCCAGATTTGAGCGTTAGACGATGACCACCAGAATCTTCGAATAACACAAGCTCTTCAGCATCACATTCGATACTATCCCCTTCGAGAAAGTGAAAGCGTAATCGAAAATCGAAGTCAGTCATAATTATGTCCAGATGCCTATTATTTCAATTCTACGAAATACCAAATCAAAGAGAGGTTGCGATTTAGTGGAATAACTGCGATGGAAAATAATACATTTTGAAACTGATTTTTATGGCAAAATATCAGTTCTGACAAGAGAATTGTATTTTTGCAATTTAGAACAGAAGCCCCATGACCGACAACCGTCAGCCATGGAGCCGCCATTCCTTTACGCAAAGGACATCCCGATCTGTTTCCTAATGTTCACCTTCATCGCCTTCAGGGTTTCAAAGGTGACACCCAGTATCCCCTTTATGCGGACGTCCGATAAGCCGTCCAGCACCTTATACCGGATAAACATCCGTTCATTGCGTGACAATCTTTGAAGGAAACGAGCAAGGTCAATCCTGAATATCGCCTGTTCATCAACGGGTTCAATACCTTTGTTCGACACGACAGCGGCGAAGATGCCGTCATCGAATACTAAGTTGATTGTATAGGAAATTCCTTTTTTAGCGGCGAAGCCGCGTTGTATAGAATCGCGAAGCGATTGTATAACTTGTCGTATCGAATGACCTTGAGGTTTTTGCGTTTATAATACCCGTTATCGACGGAACGACCTTTTCGCAGGAAATACAGCATAGACCATTTCGCCTTGTTCAGCATAAAGGTCTTGTTGGCTTGCGGGTCTGTACTCAGCGCTTTGTATGCGCCGATAAGTCCTTCCTGTTTCAAGTCCTCGTTTCCACCTGATTTGATGTCGATCGACTTCTCGATGTCCTGGATCCTCTGATTGTAGATTTGTTCTAATGCCTGATTGTTCATGGTGCCTCCAATAAAATAGGCGGTAGATCTGTGACGAGACCTACCGCCTATGGGGGTTACGCACTTGCCTTTGCCAATGGGTTAGAGGTTATCGGTTTGGAGACACGTGTCTTTCAAATGATTGTCAGTAGCGGCACCACGTCTGATGCCGTGTAGTTTATGCGGGGGAAAAAATGCCGTAGAACCTTATTGCCACGCTTCGAACAAAGTGTCCCGGATTCACTTTGTCAAAAGTCTTGAAATGGTCTTTGGATGCCACACAGGGTTCCCTCTCTTGGTCAAATGTCCCTCCTGTTCCAGTTCCCGACATATCTTCCTGAGTGAATAGCCATCCCTGTTGAGGTTCCTTATCAAACGGATGACCCTTTGTTCGGCATCGTTCTTTATCAAAATTCCGGCGG
>JBDREA010000048.1:0-2895 GCA_043820265.1 Candidatus Altarchaeota archaeon
TCTTTGGGGATGTTTGGATTAGTAAATATGACAACAATAAGCTACGACCTAGTCCTCATCCCAGCATTCATCATGGGCTTAGTAATCGGGGATTACTTCTTCCATCACTTGGCAGAAAAAAAATTCCATAAGATAGTGCTAATGCTTATACTAGTGATCGGAGTAACAAACCTCGCATGCTCATTTATGTAAAATTTTTTTAGGTTACAAGATAGGGGTAACCAAGCGATCTTTGATTTTTTTGGGCTCTCAACGAACCCAAAAACCCATACTCTTTTTTGTTTTTATTGTATGCTTCAGAATATTTTTCCTACTTGAAGGGCCCGTGGGGTAGTTTGGCCCATCCTTCTATAGCGAATTCGATGATTAATTTACCTTTTTCTTATCGAATTCGATATATTCGATTAGATAAGTCTCATTTTCAAAGTACTGAGGCTTATCTAATCGACTATAGCTTTGGGAGAACCTTTTTACAAAAGGTTCATCAAAAGGGGCCGTCTTCGCTGAAAAGGTGGAACAACTCTTCAGCTCGACGACCCTGAACAAGTGAAAAGGAACCGAAAAAGCTAGGAACTCGAGTTCAAACACACAAAATCCCCGCAGGGATTTTGGTGGCCAAGAAATCTGAAGGATTTCTTAGGCTCTCGGCGGACCCACCGCACCTCCCAGCTTATTGTTTATTAATGTTTGTTTCAAAATATAGTTCCGGCGGAAACTAATTTTATAAGTGTATGTTTCGCCGGAAATATATTTGAGGAGTGAAGATGCCAGGAAAGCTCCCTCCTCAACTATAATTTGCTTGCTTGAAGGGCCCGTGGGGTAGTTTGGCCCATCCTTCTAGCTTTGGGAATCAGAACCTCCAGCGGGTTCCGATACCTCCAGCAACCGACTGGGGGATCAAAAAAGCTAGGAACTCGAGTTCAAATCTCGACGGGCCCATCACAGCCTTTTTCTTTTAGCTATGAATTTATGTTGGGCGGATTGGCCCTCTAATTACTCCATTAGCTTTTCTTGTGACTTGTAATCCCCCAACTCTCGTGTTGTAGGTGAACTCTATTTCGACTTCATTTGTTTGTTGATAGGCGTCGTCCCAGGTTCCCATGCAGTCTGAAACGCATATTTCTGCAAAGACTTTGAAGTGGTCTCCTTTTTTTACTGGGACAGAGATTGCTCCGGGCATGCAGGTCATCATGAAACTGCCCGTTTGTCCGTCAAGGTTTTCCACGTAGGCGTTGCGGCAGGTTTTTCCGGGAAAAAGGACTGATGCGTCCGTTATATCGATGTCTGTCCCCTGCAGGTTGACGAACGTGCCCAAAAAATGGTATCCACCATTTCCGAAGTGATACATGTCCACGGTAGCAAGCTGGGGTTTGATGGTTGTGAAACCTTTAGCAGTAAAAGCTGAAGTTCCCATGTTGAATACTCCAAGTTCCCAAAAAACAACCCCAACGATCATTACAACCAAGATCGCCCACCCATAGGTCATCAAATACTCCATCGCACCTTGCGCACGACGGCTGGGAAAAGGATGCATGGTATTCTTATCAAATTCCAGAAATAAGATTGTTTGCTTTTTAAAATCCTCTTTTCTAATGTGTTTATGGTTTTTATGAATTTTTTCCCTGTTAGAAATCGCGCACAGGCTGCAGTAGAGTATATTACCATTTATGCCTGGGCTATTCTCGTTGTTGTGACGATGGCGATTGTGATTTCGAAGCTTGGTTTTTTGGAGGGACCGAGGGCTCCGCCGAACTATAATGGTTTTGCGAAGCTAAAGCCTCAGACGATTAATACTGGGGGAAAATTGGCTGATCCCTTCACTATGGGTTCTTGGAAAGACACTTTTCAGTTTGTGATTACAAATACTGTGGGAGTCCCTGTTACTATCAATAGTCTAGACATCCAATTTCGACATACAGGCACATCCTGTGCCCATACTTGGATACAGTCGCAATCGGGGTGTGAAACTAATCGCAACGGTCTACCCGATCACGGAACATGTAAGTCTACGCCAACGGAAGATCCAAGTTGTGTCCTCCCGAAGACGGTCGATGTTGGTGAATTGTACGTCCTTTGCGGGTATGATTGCGGAGATAGTACAGGCGCTCAAAACGAGGGAGCCTACTCCGTCTTCGTAGATGTGGGCTATGACCTGTCGATTGGCGATATCAAAACAACCCACATGGAGGGGGGGAATATCCGGGGTCAATTCGAGTAAGTTAAGGTCTAGCTATCGATTTTTCTTTTCTTCTCTTTTTGGATTGAGTCGACTAAATTTTCCATTACTTCTTCCTTCTTTTCCTCTTCGTCTTCTTCTTTATCGGGGTGCTTTTGTTTTCTTGCCCAGTTTAAGACGAGGAAGAGGGCCCAGACCGCAAGAAGGATTAGTATGGTGTTGTCATGGAATATGTCCAGGGCGGAGTCTTGGGGGATCAGAGGTTTTTTTGAAATTGCTCCAGCTATTGTACCTTCATGCGTTATTCTATTGTTTGTGTTGCCCTGGATTGATTGGAAGGTGAGTTTGGCCGAGAAACTTTCCTCGCTTGTTTCAGTAAGTATATCGCATTCCTGAAAGACTACCTTCAATATTGTTCCGTGGAGCATATAACTGTCCAATGTTTTCCCGGCGCAATCGGACGGGGAAGGAGCGACTACCGTCGCCTGCGCTTTTTTAAGTATCAATGCTTCAGGAGCGGAGTTCTTGACCACTACTACTATCGATCCGTCGTCTTTTGCCATCCAGGAGACGGGTTCGATTCCTGGCTGTTCAAACCCTGATTTCGCATCTTTGATTTCTGGGGGCGCAGACAGCTGGGAAAAAAGAAAGGCGGCTATTATCAAGGTTATGAGTATTACTACGAGATCCTCTTTTCCCGCTAATGTCTGTTTTTTTTC
>JBDREA010000049.1:0-2333 GCA_043820265.1 Candidatus Altarchaeota archaeon
ACAGGGAGAACCAAAGCTGATTATTGCGAAAGTCATAAGGGAATTGAAAACATAATTTGCACTCTTTCAGAGATTTTTGGCAATTTACAACCAATTATCGGAAAATCAACAAGTTACACGCTATTTTTAAAAAACAGATAAGACCCTTTGACTACCCTCATAACTAGAACGATATATTTTTTGAGATGTAGAATAATATGAATAAGGATAATGCGCATGACTAAACCTGTTCAGTTTAAACGTGGGGAGAAAGATTACTTTGACAAACAAGCAAAGTTTTCTAAAAGTACCGAAGTAACTTCTAAATTTTTTCAAGAGTTCCTCAAGTTTCTTGCAAAGGAAAAAACCAGTTATCTTATTCTTGATTTTGGATGTGGCGAAGGTATCTATAGTAGGGCTATCGCGTCTGAAAAAAACGATGCCCATATCATCGGTGTAGATTTATCTAGGTTTTGTATCAAGAACGCGATGGAGAAAACTCCAGTTGGAGACAAACATAAATTAAGTTTTTTGGTATGCGACTGTGAAAAATTACCTTTTCGCAGCGAGATTTTTGATGCAATAGTGTTTACATCAATTTTGCATCATCTCCCCAGCCTTGCAACATTAGGTAGAATTTCAAATACTGTAAAGAAGGGAGGATACTTGTTCTTAGACGAACCTTCAAATTTGAATAACCCGTTGATGCTCCTTTCCACAAAAATGTTTCCCCTTTTACCAATAGAGGTTAGAGCGTCATTAGTAGGATCGACCATAGATAGCCCCCTAGTCGATAACCCACAGCGTATCGCATTTACAGCAGGTACACTTCGACGTAGTCTTATAGGTTTGGGCTATGAGCTTATTAGAGAAGAACGAGGACAGATTTTCGGTTTCCTTATCGATTATACGTTCAGGGCTTTTCCATGGTTCCGCCATCTCATTTCATCATCAGTTGAATCATCTTTGAGACAATTGGAGAGTCTTCTGATTAATCGAACCCCTTTTCGCATATTTTGCAGCAGTATCCGGCTTTGGTGCAGAAAGAACAACAAATATGCTTTTGGATGAAGGATATAGAACCACTATTTTTCTGATTCAACTTTAGAGGGAGATGTACTGTCAATCCATCCGCGTAGTTTATTAATTAAGATTAAGAAAACAAAAACTTCCACAAACAACAGACCCAATAATATAGCTCTATAAACAATTGAGGGGACACCGGCGAAGATCATAGGAGACAGACCATCATAATTGGGTAGGTCAATGGAGATGCCAATATAGGATATATTCCAAGATGTATACTCACCCAGTCTAATTTCTAACTGATTATCTACTTTCAGCAAATCCAAATCGAATGGGATATTAATAGTCTTTCCATAGTAAGGTTTTGAATGTTCTAGTACTGCTAGCCGGTACTGATCAAAGGTATACAACCCATCTTTTCCTTTAAACGCCAGTGGCTCCTCGAAAATAAGATTCTCATTTAACAATATTTGTACTTTAGAAGGTTCCGCTCTTGAAAAACCAAAGTAATCGATATAAAGATCTTGTTTTCCTGAAACAACAAAATCCCCTGAATCCATACCTATAATTATCCTTTTAACAATCGCGTAGTCAGGCAGGTCAAATGTTTGTATATCCCAATCCTTGCTATATGCCCCACCCGTCCCAGTTAAATTCTCAGCGGATTCGTGTAAGATTTGATATGTATGGTTATCGTAAGTTTGAAGCTCTAATCTACCTATATGCTCTGTAGATTTCCATCGGACTGAAAAAGTTACATCGGGATACACGGTAAAATTCAAATCTCGTTCAATTACAAAAAAGTTCCTTCTTTCTGATGAAAAACCACTACTGCTAAAATGAAGCATTCCATCGTAACTCTGTACGATGGGATAGAGCCAAGGCCCAATTCCTTCAGGAAGATTATTCGCGTGCTTTGTGTATTCGTCAAGAGTGACATCCTGCCAAAAACCTAGTTCGCTTTCAGTAGGGCTTACTTCTGACGACCTAAAGGGGTCCAACGTAGATACCGGATTACCTGTAATGACCATCCTAGCGTTGCCGAGCTTTTTCATTTGTTCACTCATGAAGGGAAGCGTATACACACTTACATTCCAACTGGATGAAATGCTGTTTTCAGATTCAAGTTTGCCTACAATATAGCTGTTATCTACAACCCGTACATCAGTTTCTAAATCGGGATACGCATCAAAACTTAGTTGCTGTGTCCAAAGGCCACTTCTATTTGGAATTGACCCGTCCATAACTCCGTTTACTACTGGATAATTGACAACTACCAGTACCGCTATGATAATAGCAATAATGAATTTGCGGTCAAGTTTATGCAA
>JBDREA010000050.1:0-6943 GCA_043820265.1 Candidatus Altarchaeota archaeon
GTAGTGGCAAGCACGATGGCATTAACGGAGATCCGCTACCGAATCCTAAGAAAATACGATGAACAAGCGGCAGACGAGGCCATAGCACTTATAGAAAATCAAAGTAACGTTACAGTAATTCCCGTTATTAGAGAAATCGCCTTAGAAGCTGCTGATTTAAGAAACAAGTACTACAGTAGAGCTGATTTAGACCTATCCTACGCGGATACAGTCCACCTTGCCACCGCCCTTCAAACCAATTGCAAAACCTTTATTACAGGTGACCCAGACTTCAAGAAGATTAAAGAAGACATCAAGGTCCAAGTAGTGTAACCGCCTTCTCAATAAGTTCCTGTGTCTCCTTTATCCCCCATTTTTCTGTGTTGACGATGAGGTCGTAGACGCTTAGGTCGTTTAAGTCGATGTCGTATATGCCTGCGTATCTTTTTGCTTCGCTTGCTTCGCGTTCCAGGACTGCGGTTTTAGCCTCGATTATACTCTTTAAGGTGTCTTTTTCTCTTTCAAAGATTCTTTTTGCTCTGACCTCGAATGGGGCGGTCAAAAACACCTTCAGATCAGATTGGGGAATCATAAAAGCGGAAAGCCTTCCGTCGACTACGCAATCCCCCTTTGCTGCCTGGGTTTTTTGCCGTTCATCGATTACACGGTCGATTGAGTAATCTCCTTCAGCGGCTTTTGAGAATTCCAGAAGGCTAACACCTTGTTCAGCAGCCATTTCGCGCATAATTTCTCCCGCAGAAATATGTTTGAGTCCAAGCCTTTCGGCTAAAGCTTTAGCCAGCGTTGTTTTTCCGGAGGCGGCCGACCCGCCTACGGCGATGATCATTTTAGCTGTTTGGCGAATTTTTTAGCTTGATCCTGAAGAGAAGATATCCTCTCTTCTGAGGCTGAGATCTTTTCGGCCAATTCCTCGGGATCGGCTTTCAGGAGTTTATCGATGCTTGTGATGCCAGCGATATGGAGTTCCTCTTCGAGCTTGGGTCCGACTCCCTTCAGTTCGGATACCTTAAGGACAGCCAAAGGGCTTTTTTTGGGTTTTTCGATTTCAGCAGGTTTTTCCTTCTTTGTTTCTTCTAGGAGTCCAGTCTCAGAAGCCTCATCTCCTAATTCTTCTTCAACGATTGCAATTTCTTCTTCTATGAAGGGTGTGACCTCTTTGATGTCTAGGGTTGCCCACCAACCTCTGGGAAGAAATTTTTCGATTGTAAGGTCCCTTTTTAGGGCAAGAACGTTGAAGTCCTCAAAGCTGGCCTTAATTTCATACAATGTTTTGTATCTGATAAGGGATTCAGTGCATCTTTGACACAGAGTCGCAGCGAATGGGCGATTAGGCTTTCTTTTGCTGGAAGCGAGTTTAAGGATTTTACTCTGTCTCAAACTGACAACGCCCCCCAGCTTCTTTTTGCATCTTCCGCAGGTGGCCGATGATGGCTTCTTTCTGCGGTAATGGATTACGTTTTTTCCTCCGGGGGTTTTTACCTTCAACCTTTTAGCTGACCTTGAACGATGTCTTGGAGCGACCATTTTTTCGAAGAGACCTATTGGCTGTTGTAGTTTAAATATGTTTTGTTTTTTTACATTGTCTTAAAGATTTTCCCCATCGGAATCGAAAAGATCATGAAGGTGATGAAATATGTTCCAAGCCAGCCGCGTTTGTATCCAAACCATGATGAGATGGCGTATTCTTCATGATTCGTGAAATCAATGTCATAGGAAAATTCTATTACGGGCTCTGTGAATTCGGGTATTATCTTTTCGTAGGATAATGCTCCTTCTAAAGGTTCCCTTGAGACTTCGGTTGATTTTTCGGATTTTACCCCACCAAATGCAGAATAATCCTTGATGATAATGTATTCTATCGAGTTTATCTCGGGATTTATATCAGGTATGGCTGCATCCTTCAAGTTGACGTCCAGATTAAGGGTTTGGACTTGATAGTTACGGATATTTGTTACATGCCAGATGAATACGTTATTTACTGCATCCCATTCCCCTTTCACTAAGATTTCGGGGGGATTCCCACCCATAAAAAGCTCATATATCTTTTCCCGATATCCTTTTTGCTCCCAGATCACCTGTGTGGAAACGTTTTCGAAGGAAAGGTTTCCGGGTAGTCCGTCAACGATCGTTGCATTGTGTATTCCTCCGATGTCTCCGTAATGGGCGCCCATCCAGGAATAGATTATGATGAAGGGGATCAGGGTGAAAACCATGGGCTTGTAGGATTCCTTCATGTTTGCGCTCATATGTTTCATCATGTCTTCCTGGGCTTTCTGCATCTTCTTTATGTCCTTGTTTTTTTGGGCTTCCTTCAGAAGTTTCTGGTTTTCCTTCATCTTTTTCTGGTTTTCCCGGTATTTTTCCATGTCCATTACCTTGGTTCGGACAAAGATGCTGAAGGCTGAAAGAAACAATGTTATGACTGCTATCTCATAGGCTGCAGGTGTGAGTTCGAATAAGGGCATTTTAATCGATTTTCTAGGAACTTAAATTCGAAGTCGGCATTTAAAAAGAAAGCTAAACGATTTTGATTTGAATTTACCTTTTTTTATGAGATTCGAGATCAAGTGAGGGATCACAATCTGAGCCCCCCCATTCACATCTCCTTACGTCTAAATATACGACAAGTATGGCGAGTGTTAACGAGAAAATCAGAGGACCCAATATTACCCCCGCAATACCGTATGCTTGGAGCCCGGCAAAGACCCCGAATATTATTATCAGGGGATGCACTTGACTTTCATGCGATACGAGTCTGGGATACACTATGTTATCAAATACGTTATCTGAGATAAGACCCCAGATGATTATCGCCAATCCAGTGGCTGGGCTAACAGAGAATATCGCGTAAATACCGATGGGAAACCAGATCAAGAAGGGACCAACCAGAGGTATTATCCCCAGGATGACCATCATCAACATCCAAAATAGGGGGCTTGAAACGCCAAATATATAAAATGAGATTCCGTTGGAGATAGCCTTTAAAATAGAGACTCCCACTAGCCCTGTTATGAGGGCGCCAACCATTTTTTCAGCATAATTGATGAAATTCTTCAAGTCCCTGCCTTCGTCGTGGGAGTAGCTGGCGATTGAATTGAATATCTTTGAACCGTCTACCAAAAGGTAGAAGGTTGCAATCAAGAGCAGTATCATGTGTGTTGCAAAATTGGAAAAAATCTTAAGGTAGGAGGGCACCGCATTGATGATGCTTGTTAAGGTTGATCCAAGAAAACTTATTATCGATGATCTGACTCCCTCTATTCTCTCACTTATCCGTGGGGGAAGATCCTCCATAGACCTCAGATCCTCGATGGCTATCCTAAGGGAATCTAGGGCGGAAGTTGTCTGAGATATGAATCCTCCGACCAGTATTGCCGAAAAAATGAACAAAAAAAAGACTACTATCCCGATTGTTACAAAGCTCGCAATGTAACGGTTCTTTAGGAATTTTAGTATTCTGGTATAGGTTGGATAGAGTATGGCTGTTAGAGTCAAGGCTTCGAGAAGAATCAGAAGGTAGGGATGCAAGATATATAGTGACCAACCCGCAAGAAGCACTAAAACCGCCATAAAAGTGTGGCTTAATGAAGTTGGATCCGATGATTTCTTTTTTTGAGTTTTCATCCGTTTTATCTAAGAATAGAAAAGAGACCTAAAAATAAAAAGTAAAGGCCTTTGACGTTTCCTTTCGGGTTGGATACCTGCCATCTTTTTAGTTTAGAAATCGTTGTTTCTAACATTATGTCGCCTATTGTAGGAATCGTTCAGGACGAAGAGATGAGCTACGACATTCATCCTCCATTCAAACCCCCGAAGATATACCCTGAGTTCCCACTAGAGGATGGGGAAGTTGATGAGAAAAACTCAGTGTATGCGGGGGTACGAAACCTTTTTGTGCTGCTTGATCTGGACAAGGAAAACCATGCAACACCGCAATGGAATCCTCTTGGAAAAATAATCAAACCAGGAGACAGCGTCGTTCTGAAACCCAATTTCGTCATATGCGAGAACGAACTCAACCCGGAAGTCGGAACAGATTGCCTTCTCACACATGCTTCAGTTCTTCGCCCCATAATCGATTACTGTTTGATTGCGCTTGCGGGAAAAGGGAAGATAACGATCGCGGACGCCCCCTACAGGTGCACGGATTTCGAGAAAGTCTTAGAAAAAACAAGGACTGCAGAGCTGGTATCATATTACAAAGAAGAACAAAACATAGACATCGAAGTCATAAACATCATGCCTGAGCAAAGGATTGAAAAGGATGGAAAGATAGTATTTCAAAAAATGCTCCCTGGAGACCCCAGAGGTTCAGTGGTGGTTAAACTCGGGGCTGAAAGCATGCTTGAGCCAATCACTACAAAGGAAAGCAAGTTCTATTACCGAGATGAAAGCGAACCAGGAAACCATCACAGAAAGGGATTTCATGAATACAGCATTTCCAAAACCGTGCTTGAAGCGGATGCATTAATATCTGTTCCAAAACTCAAAACACACGGAAAAACAGGGGTGACCTTAGCTTTAAAAAATATGGTCGGAATAGTCGCAGAAAAGGCTTGGTTACCTCATTATCGTCTAGGACCCCCACCCGAAGGTGATGAGATGCCCTCTGAGATGTATTGTGATGTTCAAAAGAGGAGAGGTATAGCTTCAAAAATCAAAAAGGTACCTATTTTAGGACACATTCTCAGAGCGTATTTTTCTATCAGAAACCAGCTTCGAAAAAAAGGGGTGGCAAAGGAAGACTGCTCGGTAAGAAATGGGGAGTGGCCAGGAAATGATACAGTTTGGAGGACAATCTATGACCTTAATAGAATTGTCTCTTTCGCAGACAAGAAGGGAAAAATAAAGAATTCAAAACAGCGAAACCTCATGGTTATCGTTGACGGCGTTGTCGGAGGGGAAGGATATGGTCCACTAAGCAACACTCCTGTTTCGTCGAAAGTCATCTTTGGAGGATTTGACCCAATAGCAATAGAGTATACTGGAGCCGACTTAATGGGGATAGACCCCCAGCGGATAACAACCCTAAAAAACCTAACCCAACATAGGAAGCCGTTTTTTGGTGAAAAAAATCCCGAAAAAATAGAGAAGAAAACAAACTGCGAGATCAAAACCATAAATTTTAAGCTATCACCGGCATGGATAGAATAAGACTTGTGATTCGTCAAACTCTAAGAAGACAGATAAAGAACTCCAAAATTAGGAAAAAAGCACAATTGCTAGATTAGTCATCTAGCAACCTGCAAAATCCAACTATCTTGAGTCTAGTATCTCGTTTATCTGCCTGATGTTATTTATACATCAATAAAATATGAGGTTACTTAGAGGAAAGCCTTAAGATGCGCCGAGCATCCCCTTAAATTCTTTGATGAGGCTGCGGCCGAAAATGAGGATGGAAAACCCATAAGTTGCTATACCGATTGTAACTAATAATACCAATTTTATAGCTCCGGTTGCTGGCTGTGAGAATTGTACTGCGTAGATGGCAGCTCCCATAAAAAAAGAGCATAAGACAGGTATTTTGAGCGCATCTACGAACTTTATTGAATCAATGTTCAAGAGGTTTCCTGCCACATTGTAAGAAAATATCGCCATAAGGACAACAG
The DNA here is from genome assembly GCA_043820265.1 of Candidatus Altarchaeota archaeon. Lineage (GTDB taxonomy): Archaea > Altiarchaeota > Altiarchaeia > IMC4 > JBDREA01 > JBDREA01. The sequence goes on from JBDREA010000050.1 coordinate 5,610, forward strand.
GGAATGTCACAGCGATACTAGTTCCAAGTATGCCGTATCCCATAGTCATGGGATATATCAGAATCCCCAAGATGATGAACTGATATAATGTGATCCTTTCCTGGATCTCCGGTCTACCGAGTGCATTGAACAACACTCCAGTGGTTCCGTTCATAGCATGAAAAATGCTTGCTATACAGAGAACCTGCAATGGCAGCAAAGACGGCATCCACTTCTCTCCCAAAACGACCATGATTATGTCGGGAGCCAGAACCATAATGCCTATGGAAAGCGGAATTGACACTGAAGAGATGTATGTGATGGTCTTGAGATAAACCCTCACAAGTGATTCTTTGTTATCCTGAAGTTTGGTGTAAGTCGGAAAGAGCACTCTGTTCACAAGCCTTGAGATCTGTTGGCCAGGGATGTATGAGACATTGAACGCCATGTAGTAGAACCCCAATGAAGCTGCACCTAGGAACTTGCCCACGACTCCATTATCCAGGTTGAACAAAAAGAAGAATATCATCTTTCCCCCGAGAATATGCCTCCCATAGCTTAGAAGGTCCCGTGCTATATCCCCGTCGAACGAAAAAGAAGGTCTCCAGGGTGAAACCATCCAAATAGTCATAAGCCAGACCACAGAGGAGGCTATCTTGCCATAGACTATGCTCCATACTCCGAATCCGCTGAAGGCAAGAGCAATGGCAACTGCCCCATAACTCAAAACAGAACCTACCTCCGGGAGAAACTGCTTTCGAAACTCCAGTTCCTTGTCGAGAAGCGCTGCGGGAGTGAGACCAAGTGAGACGATAAGCAAGGTTATCGAAAGATACTTGACTACCAGCTCGCTTTCAGCATTGTTAAAGAAACCCGCGGCAAGCGGGGAGATAAAGTATGCAACGATGAACAGGAGCAAACCAATGATTGGAAGCAGCGTGAAGGTAGTATCAGCCGCCTTCTTAATATCGCCTTTTTGATGGATTAAAGCAGGACCTACACCAAGGTCCCGAAAGATAGCGAGAGTATTGATGGCTAAAAGCCCTATCGCAACAAGACCAAAATCCTCAGGTGTAAGGAGCCGGGCCAAGACAAGGGTCGTGAGAAATCCTACAACCCGGGTTGTAACCGTAAACAAGGCAACCCAACTCACTCCATGAACCGTTTTTCTGACGATATTCATCGCAGTTAATATGGTCTTGGAAAGTATAATAATTCGGCTTTGTAGAAACCCTTGTATGAGGGTTTCTATTTTTGTTGTTTTGTGTAGGTTATAGTTTATGAGTTTGAGTAGTAGTTCGTTTTTCTTGGTGCGGTGGGTTCGGCTGTAGATTGTGCTGCCGTATTTGCGTTTC
>JBDREA010000051.1:0-32472 GCA_043820265.1 Candidatus Altarchaeota archaeon
GGCCGATGACAATAGCGAGTTTATTGGAGAATACATTATTGGCTTGCCAAAGGATGTAGAAGATTTTCTGATTCTCTTTGTTTTTTAAGGTTAAATGAGTATTGTTGCTAACTGGATGCTTTATGCCAGTGAAACGTGCACTCATCAGTGTGTCTGACAAGACCGGAATCGTCGAGTTCGCCAGCGGACTTGCCAAACTGAAAGTCGAGATCCTATCTTCTGGTGGAACAGCTAAAGTACTACATGATGCTGGAGTTCCCGTGATCGAAGTTTCTAAGGTTACTCGTTTTCCCGAGATGATGGATGGGCGCGTTAAGACGCTTCATCCAAAGATCCATGGAGGAATCCTTGCCGACCGCTCAAAGAAGACGCATGTCTCCCAAGCGAAAAAGAACAAAATTCCTCTCATCGACCTAGTCATTGTGAATTTGTATCCCTTCAAAAAAACGATCGAAAAGAAAGGAGTATCGATCGAGGAGGCTATTGAAAACATAGACATCGGCGGCCCAACACTTGTTCGAAGTGCGGCAAAGAACCACAAGCACGTAGCGGTCGTGGTCGACCCGAATGACTACCCAAAGATCCTAAAAGAACTTGAATCCTCAAAAGAGATAAAACGAAAAACAAAAGAGCTGCTTGCCGTCAAAGCATTCCGCCACACAGCTGCATACGATGTCTTGATCCAAGACTACCTTGAAAAAAGGATCGGTGAAAAAAAGCTTTTCCCCGATGACCTACTGCAATCGTTTGAGAAAGCCCAAGACCTGAAATATGGAGAGAACCCATTCCAGCAGGCAGCCTTCTATCGCGACTCCCAAATTCCCGAACCCTGTGTTTCAAATGCAGTCCAACTCCACGGAAAACAGCTTGGCTACAACAACATCCTAGATCTAAACGACGCCCTTGAACTGGTGAAAGACTTCAAAGACCCAACCGCGGCAGTCATCAAGCATACGAATCCTTGCGGAGTCGCATCGGCAAAAACGATAGATGCCGCCTACAAAAAAGCACACAAAGCAGATCCTCTTGCTGCGTTCGGCTGCGTAATCGCATTGAACCGAACGTGCAACCTGAAAGCCGCAGAAGTTATGAAGGACTTCTTCATCGAAGCGATCATTGCACCAGGTTACACGAAAGACGCGTTTGATCTCCTGAAAATCAAACTTAATCGCAGAATCTTAGAAACCGGCCCCTTGAAAAAAACCAACATCGGATTGGAAACAAAGAAGGTTGTTGGGGGACTTTTAGCCCAGACTAGGAAGTTCCCGGAAGTTTCTGCGAAAAATATTAAAGTCGTCAGTAAAAGAAAACCGACAAAAGCCGAAATCGAATCGTTGCTTTTCGCATGGAAAGTCTGCAAGCATGTCAAATCAAATAGCATTGTGTACGCAAAAGACCATGCCTCAGTTGCAGTCGGTGCAGGCCAGATGAGCCGCGTAGATGCTGTAAAGATCTGCAACTTCAAGTCGGGAAAGAAAGCTAAAGGATGCGCGATGGCATCGGACGCCTTCTTCCCATTCCGAGACGGAGTCGACGAAGCGGCGAAAGCTGGAGTGACTGCAGTCATCCAACCAGGGGGAAGTATCCGCGACGAAGAAGTACTAAAAGCCGTAAACCAACACAAGATGGCGATGGTCTATACAGGACACAGAATCTTTAAGCACTGATTACTCTTCTTTTTTCTTTTCGGGTAATTGGCATTATTATGTGTTTAATGCCCCGAAAATCCATCTCATTTAAATAAAAGAATGTAATTACTAGTAATTACAATGGAACTTGTAAGTAGTAATGAGCCACTCATCCAGACAGTGAGAATCCACGGCAACGCAGGCGGTGTCTATCTCCCCAAAATTTGGGTGGGTATGAAAGTCGAGGTGCGACTCTTAGAGCCAAAACAACGTGCAATTGAGATTCTGGCACCAGTACTCGCCCAGGTTGAAGCAGCCTGCTTTTATGGAAGCTGGGCGAGAGGGGAGCAGACAAAAGAAAGCGACCTCGACATATTCGTAATATCCGAAGAGGAGATAAAAGTAATTCCTCAACCAAACGTTGAGGTCCACGCTCGTACGCAAGCACAGATAAAAAGCGCCGAGGGAAGCGATCTCTTGTTCTACCAGTCAATACTCCATGAAGCCAAACCTCTTATAAACAGTAAAACGCTTGAAAGACTACGAAGAAAAATAAAACCAGAGGAACTCAGCTGGCTGGTAAACTCCACAGAGGTAAGGCTTCCGATGATGAACGAGCTAATAGACGAAGAAACCTACACGCCGTCGCTAATCTACTCTTTGATAATGAGGATCAGGGCCAAGTATCTTGCCCAATGCCTTCTGGCGGAAAAAAAGTACACAACCCTGGGAATAGAAAATCTCGTACTGAAAACGGGTTTAGAGGGAAAAAACTGGCAAGACATATACGCAGTCTACAGGGCAGTGAGAGACAATAAAAAACCACCCAAACCAAAAATATACATTGAAGATCTCAAAACACTCCTCACCCTCCTCACCCGGGAAACAAAAAGACTCAAGAGGACGACCCATGCCAAAAAGAAAAAAACGACTGAAAAAAGCGATTGAAAGCCTTGAAAAACGGAAGAAAGAACATATTGAAAAAGCTTCGTCCTCGAAAAAACACCATCTCTCAGACTACTGGACGAAAGAGGCCGATGAATACGGCAGCCAAGCAGAAGAAAAACGCCGACTACTCCACCGACGAAAGAAAAGGAGTTAAACCATCGATTAAGTCAACGAGCACAAGATGGCGATGGTCTACCCATGGCATCGAATTTTCTAGCACTGAGTTTTCTGTTTTCTGCTAGTATTTTATTTCTCTTCTTCCCTGATATCTTCAGGTGTGTTATGGCTCCGATAAAATGGGGTGATGTGCTAGGAGATGATAGAGACAGGCAGAAGGATTATCCCCCCGAATATCTTCCTCCAAAGGAATCCGGAGCGCCAACTCTAGAGGAGCAGGAAAGAATCACCCAGAGACAAGGGATAGTCGATTTCTTGGTGTCGATCGAGAATAATCCTGGACTAAATCGTGAATTAAAACTTAAGGATCCTGAACCACCACTCCCAGATGGTTCACAGTTTGATGCGAGGTTAAGGTTTAGGATAAATGATGATAAGGATGTGCCCTTTTATGAATTCCGCCTGGACCCGGCGGGTATAGGTGAGATACGGATGGATATATTAGATCTGAGGAGAATTGACGCAGGAGAAGATGTATCGAGGCTCCCTCACCGTTCCTTTGCCGAGGCGGTGACTGACCCCGCCCTGCCTGGTCCGAAGCTGACGGTGGATGGACTAAAAAAGATGTTCAATGCAGCTTTTTCCAAAAAAGGAATCAGTCTCCTAGAGTACATGAGCAAGAGGCAATAGAGTAAATCCAGTTTACCAGACTTATTGTTCGTTTTTTATTTGGTGTGTGAAACAGAGAAAAAAAACAAACAGTTTAAAACTAATCCTAAACGTTAGGTATTGTTTCTGGAGTGTAGTCTTCTCTTGAGACTTGATCAATAAATTTTCTAATCAGTCCTGCGCTGTATTGGTAGCCAATTGGAACGACTACGCGGGCGATTGCTTCACATTGCGCTGGGGTTTTTTCCCCTTTTATGTAGCATCCTTCGTCTAGTGGGTAGCCAGGGTATTCCCTTCTTAATCTTTGAAATTGTTCTGCCAGGGTTTTTCCCGACTCCCCGAATTTTTTCGCATTTTCTGGGTCCCGAAAAAACTCAACGAGGCTGCCCCCTTTCCTGAGAAACTCCTGCACTTCTGGTCTGTCAATGTAATCCAGATAACTAAATCCTCCTTTCACATCTATCACAAACGAGCCATCGGGGTATCTTCCCAGGTAGTCGTCGCTTGCAAGGACCGCGGTAGCCAGGCCTTCCCGTAATGCAAATTCGCAGAGGTGCTCGTCCTTCTTAAAGTGTATGGGGTTCATATCCTTTGGGATGACGGGGCGCCGCCTTCGTCCCTCCAAGATAGAGAGTGCACCATCAAATGTTACGTTAATGCCTTCATCGCCTAATTCTTTTCTTAGTAGTTCTGCCTGCTGAACAGCATATTCCCGCCATCCCTTGGTTTTCGTTTCCTCGTACTTGTCGTCTCCGTGGGTGAAAACGGAAAGTGGGAAGTTTTTGTTGTGAGGATCGTTGTGGACGTGTGCGGGAACGTTCAAGTCGCCCCCCGTAAAATGGAGGGCGCGGCCGAGAAAGTGATAAGCCAACTGGTAGCGTCCGTTTTGGTGGTGCTCCAGTGCTTCGTTAAAGAACCGCACGACCCTTGTTATCGCGCTTTCTGATGCGAAGAATCCTGTTCGATAAGGATCTTTTTCATTGTGGACGTCGACTAAGTGGTGTCGGCCCGAGAGGGGATTTGATAATTTAAAGTTTCTTGGGTCGTTGTTGTTGTCGAATAGGTGGTTTTTTGTTGCCCGCCAGCCTCCGATGTCGTGGTCTTCGTCGCTTGCACCGGATATCAGGAAGTCTTTGTGGTGGTGGAGGATTTCAAGTTCAGAAAGTAGTCGACGATCTATTCGTAATACCTTCCATCGCATATCCTGGCAGAAAACTCTCATACCACCGACCGCAGCATATTGGTGGTAGGCGTCGTGGCTGTCAAGGTTTGGTTCCAACACGAATACTGCCCCGGAAAGTAATCTAAGTTTGCGGTCTGCGATTTCTGGGTCGACCTCTTTGATCTTTGGGAAGTCCGCCCCAACTTGTCTGACTAGATAGGTTCCTTTTCGCCTATGTCTTGCTACCATTACCTAATTTTTAGGAAGCAGAAAGATAAATATCTCCTGAAGGGGGGCGGTTTTTAAAAAAAATCAGATTATATATCTTTCCTTCCTGAGGTGTAGTTAGAGTGGCAATTTTAAAAGGATTAAGATGACCGAGGAAAATAGCTTAGATTTTTCCTTTGAAAGTGTCTGAAAAAATTTTCAGAGGATGGTCCACGCCATGAATCCTAGGTAGAGTATCAGAATTATTATCCCTTCTATTTTTTCGAGTTTCCATCCGCTTTTCAGAAAGACAAGAGAAAGTACGGAGAGCAGGATGAGGAACGGCAGAGTGGATGAGAGGACGTCTTGGTGGACTTTTATGGGAGCAACGAATGCCGCTAGTCCGAGCACGACTCCGAGGTTTGCGATGTTACTGCCGATTACGTTTCCGACGACGATGTTGGCGTAGCCTTTCCGCATCGAAGTGACTGCGACCATTAATTCCGGTAGACTGGTTCCGACCGCAACGATTGTGAATCCAACGAGGCTTTGTGGTAGACTGAAAAACAAAGCAATTGAGATTGCCCCTTCAACTAATAGGTGCGCGCCCATTAATACAGCCATTCCTCCAAGAAGGATCAGACCAAACTCCTTACCCACTCCCTGTTTGGCAGATGGGAGATGGAGTTTTCTCAGAAAAGTCGGATCCATCGCCAGAAAGTCCCGAAAGAATTCGTGGAAGTGATACAGGTGTTTGAATCTTGGCTGAAGCTTAAAGAGGATGACAATGTAAAGCACGAATATGACGAGGAGTACGAGGCCGTCGAACTGTGTTAATATCCCGTCCAATGCCAGTAATGCTGTGACCAAGGTTAAACCCAACATTATAACTCCATCCCGCCAGAACAATACTTCGTCGACAGCAATTACTAAAAAGAAGGCGGTTATGCCAAGTATCAAGCCGATGTTTGCGGCGTTACTGCCCAGGACGTTTCCAAGTGCCAGCTCAGGATTTCCTGTAGATGCAGCAACGACTGATGCAGAGAGTTCCGGTAGCGATGTGCCGATCGCTATTATAGTCAAGCCGACCACCAATTCAGATACGCCAATGATTCGGGCTAAACGAGCAGCTGATTCGACGAATACGTCAGCGCCCTTGACAAGGAAGACAAGACCAACCATAAAAAACGAGAGTGCCAAAATCATTTCCTAAAAACAAAGGGGAAAGGCAGCTTTTAAATCCTAAAAAAAAGTCCTCCAAGCTTGCTTAAACGAATCCTTCCTAAAAGGGATTATGGCCATGATAAAGGTCGACCCCCGCCAAAAGCCGTTGGTGTCATCGTCTCCTGGAAAGACAACATTCAACCCGGATGGATTAAGACTGGCATTTCCGGAACCTAAGAGGGTACTGGGCGATAAAGAAAAGATAGAGTTCGCTTGGAAGGCATACCGTAGACGTATGGTGATGTCACACGGCGCTTTAGAAATAGATACTAAAATGAGGAGTTTCCCGAACGAAGCTCAAGAGTTACAAAGAGCGTCCCCTATAGATTACATGAGATTAGTCACACTTGAGAGGCAGTTTGCGGATTTGAAGATAGACCGTATTACACAAGAAATTCAACGATTAGGTGAGGGGGAGACGATCGGGATAGAAAAGGCCGAAGAGATACTTGGAACTGCAGAGGAGCATGCTAATAGGATTAAAACGGCTTGGGGGGGCACGATTACCCCCATCCTCTCTCAACTTGATCCTGAGTTAAGAAGTGAAGAGAAAGGCATAAAAAAAAGTCAGGACATAAAGGAAATAAAACAAGGTCTCTTCTTTCAGAGCCACCTAGTATTTCACTGCCTTCAGGATTTCATGTGTACTGTTCTTGGCGAAACACCCAAGCCTATCCCCGGAAAAGCCTCTGTGGAAGCAGTCATCGAAAACTTCATGCCCAGATTTACTGGGAAATCGTATAAGAGTGGTGGGATGATAATCGAGGACCCAGGCAGGGTAGCAGAAAATATTGTTTTCACCCAAGATATTGGACGAGTCATGCACCTCCTCGAAGACTTGGAAGGAAATGCAGGTGAGGCGGTGGTTGCCCGAGCTGGGGAAGAAAGTGAAGCGAAAGGTGATGAATTTAGTTATGAGGACTTCTACAAGGGAAAGCAGAGGATAACCTTGGATTTCGACGATGAACACGGTGAACTGATTTTAAAGTACAGGGATTTTGGCATCGGTATGACGCCTGACGAGCTTGGGAATTTCAGGAAAAAGGTCAAGGGAGAAGGGTTTACAGGTTACTCTGAGAAAGGGGAGAGGCGAGGCATCGGCGGAGATACGATTGCTGCAAACGTCAAGGCTTTGGGCGGATCCATCGACGTCAAAAGCGAACGATTCAACGGGAAAAACGGTGGCTCGTGTGGTACCGAAGTCACATTGAGGATTCCCGCGGAGAAGAAGACTGTTTGATTGCTTAGTCTTTGTTTGTGTGTATTCTGTTTTTTGTCCTCGGTCTCAGTGTTTTGGAGAGTTTTTTTGATTTATTATTAGGAACTATGCCAATAAATTGGTTGGGATGGATGGTGTAAGCTACGAGCAGTCGATAGAGTTCCTTGGGGGGCTCGAGAAGGAGGGTATCAATCTTCGCTTAGAGGCTGTCTTGGAACTTTTAGCGGCGCTGGATAATCCACAAGAAAACCTCAAGACGATAGTGGTTGCGGGAACCAATGGGAAAGGCTCAACTTCCGCGATGATCTCTGCGATTCTTGAGGAAGAGGGATACAAAGTGGGATTGTATACCAGTCCGCACTTAAATGATTTCACTGAAAGGATCCTTGTAAACAGATGCCAAATTAAGCAGGAAAAAATCGGCAAGCTCATGGCCCGCATAATGTCTGTCGTCGAGTCCATGAGACAAGATCCAAAAACGAGGAGCCCCACCTTCTTTGAGGTCTTGACCGCTTTGGCGTTCTGCTACTTTAATGAAGAATCTGTGGATTTTGCAGTCTTAGAAGTGGGACTGGGTGGAAGGCTTGATGCCACCAATGTCACTTTACCTTTAGTCACTGTGATAACAGATATCTCAGTAGATCACACAAAGTACTTGGGGGATACTATTGGTGAGATTGCAGGGGAGAAGGCGGGGGTGATAAAGGATCATGGATCAGTGGTATCTTCCGTCACAGATAAGAAGGCCCTAAAAGTTATAGAGGATACATGCAAAGAACGAGGTGCAAGGCTTTTTCAGGCAGGGCAAGACAAAAATATTGGAAGAGGGGAGCATAGCCTCCAAGGGCAGGAGGTAAGGATTACTAGCCTTAAAGGAGCATATGACATTTTTATCCCCCTCCTTGGTGAATTCCAGATTAGAAACGCTGCTTGCGCTGTCGCAGCTGTCGAATCGTTGATCGAATTCGGATACAATGTCTCTAAGGAGTCCATAGAAAATGGGATAGCTAAAACCAGCTGGCCTGTGCGGGTTGAAATTGTCTCAAAAGAGCCTCTTACAGTCATTGATGGGGCACACAACCCAGCTGCGATGAAGGAGCTAGCCTCAGCGATCATAGAGTTTTTCTCCTTTGAGAAATTATATCTGATAATAGGTGTGATGTCCTACAAAGATATTTCATCGATAGTGGCAGAGATCGCTCCTCTGGCGAACTTTGTTGTCGCAACCCAAGCTAAGGTTACTGAAGCCGCGCATGGAAGAGAGATCTTGAAATACGTCCTTGGTTATACAAGCAATGCAACAATGAAAGATGATGTCCGCGAAGCTGTTGAGCACATCCAGTCACTCGCAGGGCCCAAAGACTTGATTTTAGTGACAGGATCTCTTGCTGTTGCAGCTGAAGCTAGAAGGATCTGGAAGACCGAAGTGCAGTTTTAGGAGGAGAGGATATTTATGGTTTTAGATTTTTCTGGGAAAACCAAGGTTATGGGGATATTGAATGTCACGCCCGACAGTTTTTCGGATGGGGGTAGGTTCAATGACGTGGGCTCGGCAGTAGAGCAGGCTACTAGGATGATCGCGGAAGGGGCGGACATCATTGATGTTGGCGGAGAATCAAGTAGGCCAGGGGCAAAGGAGGTTTCCGCATCTGAGGAGTGGATGCGGGTTAAGCCTGTGCTTGAGGAGATAAAAGAGTTGGGTGTTCCGATTTCAATTGATTCCTATAAACCTGAAGTTGCTGAAAAGGCGTTGGATTTAGGGGCTTCAATCGTCAACGACATCTCTGGCTTACGTAATGAGAAAATGATGGAGCTCGTTTCGGAAAGGGGATGTCCTGTCGCCTTGATGCACATGAAAGGAACTCCCAGGAATATGCAGGAGAACCCAACCTACGGTGATGTTGTCTCTGAGATTAAATCGTTTTTTTCTGAAAGGATTAAATCTGCGGAAGATGCAGGTATTCAAAGGAAAAACATAATCCTTGACCCAGGGATTGGATTTGGAAAAACAGTTAAACACAACTTTGAGATCATCAAGCGCCTTGATGAATTCAAAGAGTTGGGTTGCCCCATCCTTTTAGGGCCTTCTAGAAAGTCATTCATCGGAGAAGTGCTTGATTTGCCAGCCGATGAGAGGCTTGAAGGAACGCTTGCAGTGCTTGCGGTTGCCGTGGAAAAAGGAGTGGACATCGTTCGCGTGCATGACGTCGCGGAATCTGTAAGATCTGTGCGCATGACTGAGGCGATACTTGAGGGAATCAGATATGAAAAAAAGTAGGGAAAAATTGCGAATCGGTGTTTTGGTTTCGGGTGGCGGAAGCAACCTTGGAGCGATAATCGAGGCGTGTAATACGGGAGAGATCGAAGGAGAAGTCTGTGTGGTGTTAAGCGACAATAAAGACGCCTACGGATTGGAGCGAGCAAAAAATCACAAGATAGAAAACTATTTTGTCGATAAAAAAGAATTTAGCGACAGAGAGATATTTGACGGGGAATTGGTCCGCATCCTAAAAAACCATCATGTGGAGTTGGTTTGCCTGGCTGGATACATGAGAATAATTTCTGCGAGTTTTGTGAAGGCCTTTCCCAACAGGATCATGAATATCCATCCGGCCCTTCTCCCCTCTTTTCCGGGACTTCACGTCCAGAAGAAGGCCGTTGATTACGGAGTCAAGGTTTCAGGTTGTACTGTTCACTTCGTGGACGAGGAAGTTGACCATGGCCCAATCATCATCCAGAAGGCGGTCCCTGTTTTGGATGATGATGATGGGGATTCCCTTGCAGCAAGGATTCTCAAGCATGAGCACAGGATCTATCCAGAGGCGATTAGGCTTTTTGCCGAGGATAGATTGAAAGTAGAAGGACGAAGAGTTATTGTTTCGGGGTAGTCCATGAGCAGATTAAGTAACTCTTTCGTTTTGTTTGTTGCACTTGCATTGTTTATTTTAGCTATTTTGTTTTTGATGGGAATAATCGGTTTTTTTCTGGTAGAACAGCAAGAGGGTGATGAAGGTTTATCAAATGGGATTGTCACATCATCAACTTCCTTGTTGGATCTATCAACTGTGAGTTCGCTTACCTCTACGACAAGCACTATCGAGATAATCGAGATTGTGGAAAATGAGTCAGAGAAAGTAAATGAAAGTGCCGAAGAGGCATTGTCGGTTCACATTTCACCAACACCTGTCTACAGAAGGGATAGATTAAAGGTGAAGGTGTCTGACTCGGAGGGTAATGCGTTGCCTGATGTTCAGATACTGATTGATAAATCCAAGGAGGCCAAGACGGATGACACGGGGATAGCTTATGTTGTTGCATCATCTCATGGGCCCCATGTGTTGTCGGCTGAAAAGGAAGGGTATCTTTCCGCAAACGTGTCTTTAGATGTTGATGAGTCAAGATACGGTCAGTCGCTTGCCGTGAGGAGGCTTCTTTCAACAGATGAAAGGCAAAGAGCGATTTCGGTTGGAAAAGCCAGTCTCAGAGTGTATGAGACGCCGATTTGTCCTAACTGCAGGAAAGTGAAGGATTTTACGGCTGACGTGATCGCAGCAAACAGGGATTGCATCCTCTATGAAGTCATTAATCTGTGGACCTATCAAAAGGAACTCGAAGGTAGGTTTCCCGTGATGACTACGCCAATCGTTGAGATCGAGGGTTCTGGTAGAACCTTTCAGATGAACGGGTTGATCTCGAAAAATACCCTGCAAAAACGCCTTGAGTCAAGTATGACAGGAGACTGTGTTTTTCAATGGACTTGACGTTGACTTTGGTAATTTTATCCGGTTTGTTTGCGGGGGTAAGCCCCTGTGCGCTTGCAGTCTATCCATTGGTGATACACATGCTTTCGAAGGAGCGGAAAAATAGCATGCTGATCCTTTTATTTTTCTGTTTGGGGATGTTTGGAACAATTGCATCATATTATTTTTTGCTGGGATTGATTGCTGCGATCTATGGCGGTGCAATATCCGGGGAATTGGAGGAGTTTAGGGCATTTCTTTATCTTCCCGCGGGAGCTTATCTTTTAGCCTATTCGATTCTCGGTGGTTTTCCCTTTCTATTGAGAGGATTCAATTCGAAAGGAGTGGAGGGGCAGGGATTAATTCCTTCTTTCTTCAAAGGGGTCTTCTTTTCGTTTTTGGCCACTTCATGCAGCCTGCCTTACATGGTCACAGGGATTCTCCCGGCGTTCACGGCCAAGAAAACTTTTTTTTCTGGGTTTGCTTATGTCATCGTCTTTTCTTTTGCGTTCATCTTGCCTCTGTTTATTTTTGGGGTTTTTCAATCACATATTCAGCAGAGATTTGATACAATCCGGAGAAACCAGATGAAAGTGGAAGGGTTGGGTAGGCTACTTTTATTTGTGGCTGGGCTATACTTCATTTGGGAAGGAATAACAATCATATTTCTTTGAAAAAATGGGAGAGCTCTACTTCGACAAGGAAAAGAAGTTGTACTACCTCGTCAGTGGAGAAGACAGTCTGATAGTCACAGAACAACAGTTCGAAGAATTGAAAAAGGGGCAGCACATGCTTTTTTCGCATCTGAAGAATAATTAGTGTTTTAGGGACTGTTTCTTCGGATAAAGGATTTCTTTCAGTGATTACTCATTTTTAAACCCATATTCTATGTTGTATTCTAATTTACTTTATAATCCAATAATGTTAGGGTGGTGGAGACATGAAAACAAAAACAATTTTACTGATGCTGCTGCTCATAGCGTCGACTGCAAGCTCGACGCCAGCAGGCGACAACGTAGTCATAAATGAAGTCCTCTACGACGTCGACGGGGATGAAAAGGGAGAATGGATTGAACTTTTCAATCCCACAGACCAGCAAATGGATGTCGGTGGATGGAGTCTCACAGACCAGGAAGCGATTCTCTCCTTTCCGAACCAGACAACAATTGAATCCCACAGCTACCTTCTCGTAAGCCGAGAGGCAGCAACATTTAAAATTCAGAACCCAGGGATTACTCCAGACTTCGAGATGAGGCAAACAGACGAGGACATACCAAATCTCCTTCCAATTTCAGGCACATACTTATCACTTGCAAACACCGGCGACGAAGTCATCTTAAGAAATGAGTTGGGAACAGATGTCGATGTCCTCGTCTACGGTACAGGTTACTACGACGAAGAAGGGGGGGGAGCCACTGCCCAAACCGTCTCTTCCGGCAAAAGCCTTGAAAGATTGCCTCAAGGATCAGACTCCGACAACTGCTCATTCGACTTCCAACAAACAGACACCCCTACACCCACTCCAACCCAACAATCCCCACCCGAAACAACCACCACAGTCCCTCAAACGTCGACGTCCACATTACCTGTGACAACAACCACAACAACCGTCCCCAAAGATTCAACGACAACAACAATAGATGAAACGACCACGACTATCATTGACGAGACGACGTCATCCGTTCCTGGTGAGACAACGACAACGACTTTGCCAATAGATAACCCACCGACTCCAGCAGCCGAATTTCCAACAAAGGAGCTGCCTTTCTCACTGGCTGTGTTAATATGCCTCCTTTTTGCGGCAGAGTATACATGGAAAAAAGAACGGAAAAAAGATTAGTAGTTGGAGGAAAAGCCGGAGACTTCAAATAATATCTGCTGGTGTTTCGCCCAAGCACTCAGGGGGCTTAGCAATGTAGCGGGAACAGATTTCACTAAACAACACCTCCTTTGATGCGAACCCCGTGAAAGTCTTGTTTTCCACGATAACGGTAGGCGCATCCCGGATGCTGTATGTTTTCAGAAGGACCGGAATCATAGGTTCCTCGTTAAATTCACTATCAAATGCGAAGATCAAGATCCTGTCCCCGAACATCTTCTTGAAGTAGTCCAGGACAAATCCCTGGTCCTCGCACAATGGACAATCCTTTTTATGAAAGAATAAAACAACAACAAAATCGGAATCGCAGAATTCCTGGGTTTTTCTGGCCAAAATCCAGTAGTTCAACTGCGAAATCAGATAATCCCGCTTTAGAAAAGTAAAGTCTTCGCTGTGGGACAGCTCATCATCCACATACCCCTCCAACCTAATCCTGATTTTATCGTTGCTTTTTATGTAGTCGTTTAAGGTTGCAGAAAATGCGGGGCATCTCTCCCTTTCCCCCAAGGCGTTAAGGTAGAGGTATTGTAGTTGAAGACTTGCGAAGTTTATCCTCTGCTCGCGGTCGCTTGCTTGGATGTAGGATATCCTATAGCTTTCGACTACCATGCCTAAAAGCAGCCCCAAACCGAAAACCACCAACGTGATTGCCCCTGCCATCAAATAGAGGTTCTTGTTTATCTTCCTAGCCATAGTAAGGATACTGATTAGAGTTTCAGGGGTTAAAATAAAATCTTTTTTCCTACCACTTCTGGTTTCTGTTGATTACGAGATTTGAGATGACCGCAATCCAAATGTATCCCAAAAAAAGAAAGTAAAACAACATAAATGCCCCAAGCGGCTTAAATCCGTATTTTCTGATCTTCTCCCGAGATATTCTGTGGCTCACAATCAAAGTGACCACACCCATAGCCAAAACCGCCAAAATAACCCATAACTTAACATAGTTTACATCCAGTACGGCAATATTCAGATGTAGGTCCCTTAGGAGAGTCAAAAAATCGAAGTCGATAAGATAAAAGTGGACAAGTCTTCTCCATAAAGGTTGAATCGCATAGTAAGTGACCAGGAAAGTGGATACCATTAAGACGACTACGCTGAAGACGTTAAGAGGCATCAAAATGCCGAAGTCCCCGTAACTTCTATTGAAAAACAGGTGCTTGTACTTGATGCTATTTGATAGTAGACCGTGGTACCAGCGCCTTCTTTGGAGGTAGAGCTCGCTGATGGTTTCAGGTGAGAAGCTGTAGACGTTGGCGTCAAAGGCGTTGGCTATCTTATAATGCTTTGATTGCATGCGGAGCGCTATCTCCATGTCTTCTGTGATGTTTTGTTCGTCAAATCCGCCAATCTCTGTGATGACGTTTTTTCTATAAACAGTGAAGGGGCCGGGTGTGACATAAATGGAATCGATCGCAGCCATATAGCGTCTTAGAAATATCGCAAAGATGTATTCAAACCACTGAAGCTTTTGGATGAGGTTTCCGGGGTGAAACACTTTGAGTGCGGGGGTGACGGCAGCCACTTTATCCTCTGTGAAGTGGGGAAGCATCTTTCTTAGCGCATCTGATGCCACCACCGAGTCAGCGTCAAGGCAGGCGACGAATTCGCCTTTCGCGTGCTTCAATCCGATGTTTAGGGGGACCGCTTTGTGTCCGCTGTTTTTCCCCAGATTGACCAACTTGACATGTCCACTGTACGACTGAGCGATCTTTTCCGTGCCGTCGGATGAGCCGTCGTTTACGACTATGATCTCCAGTTTTCCGCTCGGATAGTCCAGGCCCAAAAGTGAATCAATGCATTTCGCCAGCATCGCCTCCTCATTAAAGGCAGGCACGATAACGGACACATTAGGCAGACTTTCGTCTGACAACTCCTGTAAATCTTCGTCTTGCCCTGTCACCAACACCAGCAACCAAAACACCGCAAGATAAAGAGCACAAAAATATATGCCCCACATCAGTAAGTCCAACATAAGGATTCCTCAATTAGGAGATATGTCGATTTGCTTAAAAATTGTTATTGGGTATTAAGCAATTCGATATATTCGATTGCATAAGTTCTTTATCATTTAATGGAAGATTTATGCAATCGACTATTAGATTAAAAAAGATAAAAATGGCCTGGGAAGGATGGTGGCTTTTTATTTTGGTTGAAACCCATTAATCTCCGGCAATATGGCACTTGAAAAACTACGTGAGGGATTGCAGGGAGCTATCAATTCGCTTAAGAAGTCCGTGGTAGTAGACAAGAAAACCATCAAGGAGTACGTCAAGGAGCTCCAGAAGACTCTTCTTTCATCCGACGTCAATGTAAAGCTGGTACTTAAGCTTTCAAAGGCGATAGAAGATAGGGGTCTTCTTGAGAAGCCTCCGGGTTCGCTCACAAGAAAGGAGAACGTCATAAGAATCACCTACGACGAGCTCTCAAAGCTTTTGGGTGTCGGAGGAAGCCTTGATCTCACAGATAAACAAAAAGTGCTTTTGGTGGGGGTGCAAGGTTCTGGTAAGACCACTACTTCTGCGAAACTGGCAAGATTCTATCAGTCCGGGGGGCTTCACCCCAGATTAATCTGCGCTGACACTTTTCGGCCGGCAGCCTACGAACAGTTAAAACAGCTCTCAGAAGAGATAAAAGTCCCATTCTATGGAAACAACAAGGAAAAGGACACCTTGAAAATCATAACCGAAGGCCTAAGACAGTTCAAAGGCGACGGCCTCATAATCATCGATTCCGAGGGCCGCCACAGGCTGAACGAGGAATTGATGGCAGACATCAAGAGGATAGCAGACATAGTAAAGCCTGAGCATGTCTTGCTAGTCTTAGACGGAACCATCGGTCAGCAGGCCGAAGAGCAGGCAAAGGCTTTCCGGGAAAGCGCTGGGGTTTCGGGTGTCATAGTAACCAAGCTTGACGGAACGGCAAAGGGCGGCGGGGCGCTTTCCGCATGCGCCGCGACCGAAAGCCCGGTCTACTTCATCGGAGTAGGTGAACACCTGGAAGACCTTGAATCATTTGACCCAAAAAGATTCGTCGGCCGACTTCTGGGCTTAGGCGACCTTGAAGGACTATTGGAAAAGGCAAAGGAAGTCGAATTCGACGAGGAAGCCGCAAAAAGGCTCATGAGCGGAAAATTCAGCTTAGTTGACGTGTACTCCCAAATCGAACAGATGAAGCAAATGGGGCCGCTTGGAAAAGTCATGGATATGCTACCCTTCGGCGTCAAAATCCCAAAAGAGCTCGTCGCCATGCAAGAAGACAAACTGAAAAGCTTCAAAGTAGTCATGGACTCCATGACACCAGAAGAAAAACAAAACCCCGAATTAATTAAGAGAACTCGAGTGGAAAGGATCGCAGCCGGAAGCGGACGACCCGAATCAGACGTCCGAGAACTCCTAAACTACTACAAAAAAATGAGAAAAATGA
The DNA here is from genome assembly GCA_043820265.1 of Candidatus Altarchaeota archaeon. Classification (GTDB taxonomy): domain Archaea; phylum Altiarchaeota; class Altiarchaeia; order IMC4; family JBDREA01; genus JBDREA01. The sequence continues at coordinate 16,220 of JBDREA010000051.1, forward strand.
TGAAATCCATGGGGTCAGAAAAAAAGATGGCCCGCATGATGAAAAGAATGGGGATGTCAGGGCTGCCTGGGATGTGACGAGTTTTTCTATACCGCAATATATCTTACCTTAACTCAATTGGTCATCTAAGATAGTGTTTCCAAACACCAATTCTATAACTCTGGATTGACGACACGGGTGTAGATTACCCCCCTAAGCACACAATCGATACAGACTTGTCAAAGGAGAAAAAGATTTTGGTCGCTTACTTGTCGCCCTGAACAAGCTCTTGTGCGAGTGTGCGATACATTGGCGGAAGTGTATCAAATAGGTTCGGATTCTCAGACAACCTAGAAACAACCCACCTTCGGATATGCGCTAGTTCATATTCGTTCATTTCCTACCCCCCGATCTTTTTCTAAACGAATAACCTCTCATGACATTTGGCCTAAACATTTACTTGCAGCCAAGTCTTCTTTCCTGACTCCTTTTAGGGGTTTTGGGTTGGGTGCGAACTCATGCGAATAAACGGAGTTTGCAAGGGTGTTTTTTCTTTTCCCTGAGCCTGGTTCGTCCTCCTTTTCCAGTTCTGGGAAGAATCCACCTATTTTTTCTTTCCATCTTCTTCGTGTCTTATTCCTTCCCATTTGTCTACGATGAAGAGTTTTCTGTATAATTTTGTTTGGCTTGCCATTCTTGTTAGTAGGACGGAGCTTGCGACACCGAGTATTATGGCGATGCCGTGGAACAGGAGTATTTCTGCTGTTTCTCCACCGGCTTTTAGTTGTTCGAAGAAGGGCAGGGAGTCCATTATGCCTTCGTATAGTTCGGCGAATAGTACTAGTTCGACTATGAACATCGCGCTGTGGATGCTGTGGCTGCTTTGGAGCACTTCTGCCATTCGTTTTTCCTCTTGGATGGAGCGTTCGAGGCGGCGTAGGGTTTCGTTTCTGACGATTTCTTCGAGGGTTTGTCGGATTGATGCTTGTTGGTTTTCTGTCTGGTTTATCAGGGTTCCGACTCCTTGCTCGACGCTTCTTATATCCTTTTGCAGCGAATTGTTCACTCCGCCATAGATTACTACTTCGTTGTATCTTTCAAGGTTGTCTATTGACTCGTTTAGGTGCTGGCTTACAAGGGCAAACATTGTTTTAAGCTGGAATAGCATCTCGCGGCACTGCATCAGATTCCATTGGGAGCTCTGGATTTTTTTGCTTGTCTCAACCAAGCCGAATTCGCCTTGTTGGAGTGCGAAGATTGTTGAGCTGCTGCCGTGTATTTTTCTGATTAACTCAAGGAGTTGGTCGTCTATTTCGTTGAATATTGCCCGACATATTGGTATTTGGATGCCATCGAATGGATAGTCTATGATGCCTGCGACTTCGGGGGGATTTTTTGATTCCTGAAAAAGTATGAACCAATAGGGGATATGGTGGAAACGGGTTTGCATGAATACTGCGAGTTTGTCCCCCCCTATTACTGAAACGCTGGACTTTCCTCTTGGAAGACCGAGATGGTCTGGGAGATCTGGGTCTTTTTGGAATCTGTTGACTAGGTCTTTGAAGTCGCATTCGATTTGGTATATGTTGAATATTACGGTGTTTGTGATTATTGCGTCGTTGAATCGGTCGAAAATCTCTTTTCTTAGGAGTTTGCCTACTTTGGTCTCGTATTTTAGACCTCTTTTTCGGATTACTCCGATGGCCCCTTCGATGTTTATTTCTCCCAGATCTCTTCTTGTCACCCTCAAGATCCATGTGATGGATCTTGCAAGTACTACATGGAGGATCTCGCTTCCATCCGGGAGGAGCACGATTGTTTCGCCTGCGAGAATCAGCTTCTTCTTTTTTTTCATATTCTCTTTCTGTATCAAGGATGGATTTTAACACTTCTGCTTTCTTTCCTTTTTTCGTCCACTTAGATTTTGGGTTTAATTTGAGAAAGGATTCAATTGTATTTTTTAGCTTTTCAGGTGACGTTTTATTTGCGCCTAAGTAGAAGTCTCTTTTCACCCTGACGTCTTGTGCTATAAGGGTGTCTGCTTTGGATGGTTGGTGTTCAAGCCATTCTTCGCCGGTTTTTAGGGTGATTGGTTTCATTTCCCATGATAATATTTGAGTGGACATTAATCAATCAGGGAATTCCAGCTTATCCCCTATTTCTGTTCTTCCAATGCTCCCGACGCCTAGCTCTATGACATATCTTGCAGGACCTCTTGGTTTATAGATTCTGAGGCTTTTTGGTTTTAAGGGATTTGCATAAGGAACGCTTTTTTTCAGGTCCACTACCGCCTTCGATGAGTTAACCCATAGTACATCAAGAGGATAAAGCATGAAGAACATGTGGATGGCTGAAGACACGATGTCTTCTTTTTGTGATTTCAGGATTAGATCTCGTTTTTTTCGAGAGCATAAGCCCCCTAAATCGCCCTCCAAAAGACGAAGTAATTGATGCATCCGTGCTCAATGTCTCGTTTTTTGTTAGATTGATTATCTTCATCGTTTGAATTTGTTTATTGGAATTTATTATATTGAAGGAAAAATAGTGTAGGTAAGGATGATCTGTGCAACTATTATCGAGGAGAGCGTTGAGGAGATGGTTCAGAAGGCAGATAAGGCTGACTCAGATTTGGTTGAACTAAGATTGGATTATCTCGAAGGAGGGGGAAATTTGGAGCTGTTAAAAGGAATTGAAGGTCCGATTATTGTGTCTTGCCCACCCATTTCGGAGGGAGGTAGGTTTAAAGGGGGTGAAGAGGAGAGGGCATCTGTGTTGAAAAACGCGCTGGAATTCACCGATTATTTGACAGTTGAATTAAGAATGGAACGGCGATTAAGGGATAAGTTGATAAAAGAGGCACAAAACAAGAATGTGAGGGTCATCGTATCTTTCCATGATTTTGAGAAGACCCCATTAAAAGAAGAGATTGTTAAAGTCATTAGTGAAGAGATGGATGCCCGAGCAGATATCGCGAAAGTTGCCTTTAAGGCCAAGAACTCAGATGATGTGGTAACCTTGTTTCAAGCAGTAAAAGGCAGTGAATGGAGGATACCGATTATTGCTTTGGCGATGGGTGATGCGGGAAAAATCACCAGAAGCCTGGGACTGGCTTTGGGCTCCTATATGACTTATGCGGCGGTTAGCCCAGATAAAAGAGCCGTAGAAGGCCAATTGACAATCGAGGAGTTAAAAGAAAAGATTGAGGCTTTGAGGCTATGAAAGAAATCAGCAACCCAGACATTGATAGGATTAACCGGTGTGCAATACCAGAGGTCATATACGGTGGGGGAAAGGAAAATCCAGACCTGGCAGACATATGTAAGAGATTCCTGTCTGAGCAGGGAAGAGCAATAATTACCAAGGTAGATGGTGAAAAAGCGAAGTATGTGAAAAAGTCAGTAAATAAAATTAAGGGGTTAGACTTCACATACAATGAAAGAGGAAAGGTGCTTGTGGCAAAAAAGAAGGGGTTTAAAAGAAAGATTGTTGGCGCTATCGGTCTTGTGACTGCAGGCACATCAGATATTCCCATAGGAGAGGAGGCGAGAGTTGTGGCGGAGGAACTCGGATGCGAAGTGATCTATGACTATGATGTTGGGGTCGCAGGAATTCATAGGGTATTCCCTGTTCTAAAAAAAATGAATGAAAAAGGAGTTAGTGCAATCATCGCAGTCGCTGGGATGGAGGGGGCGTTGCCTTCTGTTATATCCGGGCTAGTGGATGTGCCCGTTATTGGGGTTCCCACGTCGGTTGGATACGGTACGAGCAATCATGGACTGACCGCTTTGAATGCGATGCTTAACGCCTGCTCTCCGGTGGGGGTTGTGAACATCGACAACGGCTATGGAGCGGCAGTTTTGGCTTTTCAGATTTGCAGGAAAAAATAGATAAAATGGATGAAGTAGAAGAGATTTTGGGGATTTTGCAGGATGGTAGAGTTGAGGAAGCGGTATCAAAGGCGTTTAAGTCTAAGGACAAAAAGGCTGTTTCTGAATGTTTTTCAGACTTTGCGGTTTCGCTTAGAAAAGACAATCTGGATGAGTTCGGGGATGCGGAGATACTTCTTAAGGCCGCGGCAAAACTTGATCCAAAGTCGGCCCAGATACGCTTTAATCTGGGGGTGTTTTTAAGTGAATCAGGTGTTCTCGAAAAAGACAGTAGATACACCAACGATGCTGTGGTTTACTATCTGGAGGCGATTAATCTCGATCCGAAGCTGGTTGCGGCGCATTATAACTTGGGTCTGGTCTATGCTTATCTTGGCCTTTTTGAGGAGGCGGAAAAGGAATGGGAGACCATCCAAGATATAGGTGGGGATAAGGTCGGTGATTATGCGGGTCTGAGAAAGCTTTTAGATTATAAGAAAGTTGTGTCAAAGTAACATTTTTTCCTGTTGTGTGAGTTCTTTTTGCATGCTGGGGGATTTAAATACTTGTAGGACTAACTAGGTATGGGGTTATATCTTCAAATAAAGAGGGGCAATTACTATGAATATGTGGAGAAATTTAGTATTTTTGGGAGTAATAGTTTGTTTATTTGGCAGTAACGTCCTCGCTCAAGAGGAAACCACAGCACTACAAAATGCGCTAAGCACTATCCTTTGTGTGGTCATCAATCTTTTAATCTTTATCGCAGGTGGGATAGCCATGTTGATAATAATTTTAAACGGCATCAAATGGATCGCCTCAGGTGACGACCCAGGCGCACTCAAACAGGCAAGACAAGGGATTGTCCACGCCATCGTAGGATTGATTGTGGTCTTGGTTTCAATATTTATGGTCTCAACAGTAGTATCCGCAGCGGGTCAAGGATACCATACAATAAGCGGGTGCTAAAAAACTAGATTCTTCGAAGGACCGTAACCAATCCCAAAGTCAGATACATTGAGACAAAAGTTGTCGCCAAAGGGGGAATCAGCAGTGCAAAGGCTGCCCCATGTTCACCAAAAGGTTGAGAGTAGAGCGCAAGTCTTTCTGGCACAATGATTATGGATAGCAACATATTCAGCAACCCAGCCCATAAACCCGCCATTGCACCTATAATGAATCCTTCGAGGTATTGAACCCTGCCATAAGCGTCGACTTGCTTGAGCTTGTTTTTTCCCAGAAGAAACCCGAATACCCCCCCAAGATAAACCACTCCAGGGATTGACAACCCCACTATCCCTGCCAGGATTCCGCCGTAAAAGGAGGATAAAAGACAAATGTTCAGGTACTCTGTGGGGGAATGCTTAACCAATCCCTCATATGGGAGTTTTCCGTCGCTTACACGAACACCGCATAATCTGCAGAAGACGCTGTCGACATGCAATTTTTCCTGGCATTTAGGGCAAATAATGGCTGATTTCTCCACTTTGATTACCAATGTGGTTACAAATAAAAGATTGACGATGTATAAGGAAAACTTTTTTGTATTTAAGCTCCTGAATAAAAATTTTATTTGATGGGTAAATCAAAGCTCCCCTTAGTCGCGGAAGGATTGCTTGCATTCCTCGCAGTAGGATATGGGAGTTATATGTTTCTGGATAAATCAATCCTCACGTCTATCGCACTAGCCCTCGGCGCAGGGGTTTTAGCGTTTCTATTAGGATTATCTGGTGGATCAACAGGTGGAGGATACACTCCCCCGCGACATGATGAACATCAAGAAGAAGAATATGGCGGCCACGAGGATTTCACAGAACACGAAAGCGAGTTTCCAGAACACCACGAATTCGAACACGGACACGAAGAACACTAAGACCAAAGCGTACTGTAAAAGAAGAAAGGTATGCCGCCGGGGGACATTTCAGATTAGTTGATTTCGTCTATCTCGAATTTGCTGAAGGCAAATTCCCAAGTTTTTCTTTTTTGGTACAGCTTTTTTCTTTTTTTAAAAGAAAAAAGGTGTGCCGCCGGGGGGATTTGGACCCCCGACACCTCGGTGTCCGCGCAAGCGGAGCCGCGGGGAACTATGCGACTCGTGCGCTTCAGCCGAGTGCTCTCCCAAGCTGAGCTACAGCGGCGGGATTGTGTTTTATTTGGTTGTATTAGGTTTAATACCTGCAGCCGAGTGCTTCGCTCGAAACCCGAAGGGTTTCGGCGCCCTAAGAAGGTTGTACTTCTTGGGCGCAACATCGACGGCGTCGATGTTAGCGCGCAAATTTCGCCCTCTTCTAGGACCACTACGAAATTTCGCGTCCCAAGCTGAGCTACAGCGGCAGGTATGGGCATTATTAGTCGTGTTTGTATTTATGCTTTTCAGCCGAGTGCTCCACGACGAACCGCTTCGCGGTTCGTGTGCGCCAAAACCGCTCTAGGTATATCCAGGAGCGGAATCTCGCGTCCCAAGCTGAGCTATAGTCGATGACTTTGTCATCGAATATATCGGATTGCAGAATATTAAAGGAACTGTGCTGCAATCCGCCATACAGCGGCATCGCCGTAGGCGATGACGATGTGGGCGACCTCGAAATCTGCGGGATTTCGGGTCCACAGAAACCATTAGGTTTCTGATGGAGACGAATGTCTCGCATCCACAGCGGCATAATCAGTAAATTGTTATTCTATCAGTTCAGCTTCCGTCCCCAGTGCTTGACCTGGGAGTCCTTTTTCGAAGCGGGCGATTATTGCGCCTTTTCGGCCGTGGACGCGGGTTACTTTTCCTTCGATCTTGTTTCCGCCCGGTGTGGTCCAGACGACTTTTTTTCCGTCGAGTTTGGCTGCTGCTTCTTTGTCTTTGACGCCTTCCACTTTGAGTATGATCTGGTTTGTGGTTTGGGTTCGTTGGCCGCTTCGGTAGTTGACTATTTGTGCTTTCATCGTGGGATATACTGTTGTTTTTGTAGTATATAAGATTTGTGTTTCACGGTTTTTGGAAGGCGACGGATATTTTTGTGCCTTCGAAGCTGAATTCCGAGCCTTCAGGTATTGTTTTCTTGAGTTGGATTTCTTTGGCTCGGACTTCGGTTTTTATGAGTTCGCCAAATTCCTTAATCATTTCGCATGTTTTTTCGTTTTCTGAGAGGAAAACAGTTATCTCTTCGAGTTCTTCTAGGTCTTCTTTTTTTCTGAGTTCCTGGATTTGTCTGATGACGTCTCTGGCCAATGCTTCTCTTAGGAGAGAGTCGCTTCGCACCGCGTCTATAAAGGCCATTCCAGTGCCTGTCTGGGTTTGAAATTCTGCTGCCATGTATTTTTCTGGCACTTCCAGTCTGATGTCTGCTACCATTTCAGCTGTGATTTCGTGCCCTTCTATCTTAATTGTTTTTCCGGAGTCGAATGATTCTTTTATTTTTTGGCTGTTTTTTCGTATCAGATCTGCTATCTGGTTGGCTTTGCTTTTGAATTCTTTTCCAAGAACCTTGAAGTTGGGGGAAGCTTTGTATTTGACTCCGGGGAGTTCTTTTTTGTAGAGGACTTCTTTCGTATTAAGTTGTTTGGCTATCACCAAAGAAAGGTTTTCTGCTGCCGATTTTACGTTTGCGTCACCTGTGATGGTTACTTGAGCGATTGGGTGTCTCAGCTTTATTTTCGCCTCCTGTCTGCAGTTACTTCCCGCCTCGAATATTTTCCTTGCTATATCCATTTCCATCTCCAGTTGTTCGTTGATGTTTTGTGGAGTTGGCCATCTTTGCAGGTGGATGCTTGGTTCGATTCCTTCGGTTTCTAGGATGTTTTTGTAAATCTCTTCTGCTACAAAGGGCGTTAGGGGAGCTAGTAGGCGGCAGAGAATTGAAAAAACTTCTTGGAGTGTTTTATAGGCTGCCTCCTTGCTTGGGTGCATTTTTTCGATTTCGTCTGAGAGCCACAGTCTGTCGCGTATGAGTTTGATGTACCAGCGTGAAAGGTCTTCTGTTATGAACTCGTTTAAGTGGCTTATGGCGTGGTGGTAGTTATGGGAGTCTAGGTCTGATGTCACTTTCAACGTGATCGAGTTCGCCTTGGAAATGATCCATTTGTCTTCTACTTGGAGTGTTAAATTTCGGTTTTTAAACCATTCGGTTGACAGATTGTCTAGGACCATGTATCTGGTTGTGAATTCATAGCAATTCCAGAGCGTGCGGAGCATGGGGATGACCTGCTCCTTCATGCTTTCTTCTCCGAATCTTTTTGAGTTCCAGGGGGCTGTGGCGCACATTTGTAGTCTTACGGCATCGGCTCCGACCGAGTTGAAAAGGCCCCATGGGTCAAGTATGTTTTGGTTGCTTTTGCTCATCTTTTCCCCTTTGTCGTCGACGAGCAGGCCTCCGACTACTACGTTCTTGTATGCTGGTTTGTCAAAGAGGATTGTTGATAGGACCAGCAGGGTGTAGAACCAACCCCTGGTTTGGTCTGTGGCTTCGCTTATGAAATCATATGGGAACTGTTGTTCGAATATTTCTTTGTTTTCGAATGGGTAGTGGTATTGGGCGAATGTCGCAGCTCCGGAATCATACCAGCAATCGATGACGAATGGCAGGCGGGTCATCTCGCTTCCGCACTTGCATTTGATTTTTACTTTGTCTACGTGGGGCCTGTGGAGGTCGAGTTCTTCGATTTTTGATGTTGCCTTGCTCTTTAGTTCTTCGATTGATCCTATGAACTCAATTTCTTCGCATTTTTCGCATTTCCAAATCGGTAGGGGAGTGCCCCAGAACCGGTTTCGGGAAAGCGCCCAGTCGCGCGCGCCTTCCAGCCATTTGCCGAATCTCCCATCTTGCATGTGCTGGGGGTACCAGTTGATGAGTTTGTTGTTTTTTTGGAGGTTTTCCGTGTAGGCTGTGACTTTGATGAACCATGATTTTAGAGCATAGTATATAAGCGGTGAATCGCATCGCCAGCAGTAAGGATAGTCGTGTTCGTATGGGAATGTGGTTATTAGTTTTCCTTGGGCTTCAAGTTGTTCTACTATGAGTTCGTCTGTATCTTTTACGAATTTTCCCGCAAGTATTGGGATGTCGTCTGTGAATTTTCCGTCTTCGTCAACAGGATTTATGAGGGGCAGATTGTTTTTCAGCCCTACATTGTAGTCGTCTTCTCCGAAGGCTGGTGCAATGTGTACGACTCCTGTTCCGTCTTCCAGGGTCACGAAGTCTCCTGTAACGATTTTCCAGGCTGGTTTTTCGACTTTTTCCTTGAAATATGGAAAAAGTGGTTCGTATTCTTTTCCTTTGAGTTCTTTTCCTTTGAACACCTTGAGGAGCTCGTAGTCTTTGAACAATCCTTCAACTAATGCTTCAGCCATTAGGTATTTTTCCCCCCCCTTTACTTCAAACAATGCATAATCGAACTCTGGATGCACTGCGAGAGCCACGTTGCTCGGGAGGGTCCAGGGGGTTGTTGTCCATGCGAGAATCGAGTAATCTTCATCTATAACATCGAATTTGACGACGACTGTTTTTTCTTTGATTTTTTTGTACCCCAGTGCGACTTCATGTGTTGAGAGGGGTGTTCCGCAACGTGGGCAATAGGGTGTGACTTTATACCCCTCGTATAGGAGGTCTTTTTTGTATAGTTCCTTGAGGCTCCACCACACAGATTCGATGTAGCTGTTTGTCATTGTGACATACGGATCCTGCATATCTACCCAGTACGCCATTCTTTCTGTGAGGTTGTCCCAGTCTTTTATGTATTTGAAGACGCTTTGGCGGCATTCTTCTATGAATTTGTCGAGTCCGAAGTTTAGGATCTCCTTTTTCGAGTTGAGCTTCAGTTTTTTTTTCGACTTGGACTTCAACGGGTAATCCGTGGCAGTCCCATCCGGCTTTTCTTGGAACTGATTTTCCTTGCATGAAATTGTATCTTAATACAAGGTCCTTGAACACTCTCACTTCTACGTGGTGTAATGCGGGCGGTGCGTTGGCTGTGGGGGGTCCTTCAAGAAATGAGAATATTTCTGCTTTTCTTGGGAAAATTGTTTTTTCGGTGATTTTTTCCTTCTTCCAGTAATACAATATCTTCCCCTCAAGTTTGGGTGCATCATATGGTCCTGCGGGTCTTATCTTCAAATAGATCACCTATTCTTCTTCGTCTTCTAATGAAACTAATCCTTCGTCTGAGTTCGGCCAGCAGCAGCAGTAAGGTTTTGCCTGCTCTGCTTTGCAATAGGTCCTTGAATTGCTGGGGTGGACTTCGCCTTTTATGTCGCAAGTGGATAGCCTTTTTCTGCATTGGCCTCCGGAGTATCCCTCTATGAGACATATGTCATTGCAGTCCTCTGGATCAGTTGGTATGGATGTGGTTGATGATGTGATGATTACTGATGAGGTGATGGTAGGCAGGGTTGTGAATGGTAAGGATGTTGTGGATGTGGTTTTTGTCGCGTCGAGTTCTAATGTTATCTGTTTTTTCCATTCTTTTGCTTCTCGTAGGTTTGACGAATACTTTTCAAACAGTTCCCAGTCGCGTTCTGTGGCTGAATCTCCGCTGTCGATATAATCATAGAGCATCTGAGCAGATATCCTGTTGTGTGATATGTATTTTGCTAAAGCTTCAACAGAACTATATGCTTGTGGGGGGCATGAGGTTATGGATGAGGTGATATTTATCCCCTGTAGATCCACGTTATAGGTTTTCATCAACTCTGAGAGGTTTTGGAGAGCCAATCTATCTCCGATTGATTCCTCAATCCAGGCGGTGGCAACAAGTGGGAGTATTTTTATGTTTTCGTTGAATCTTGATTCTTCTGCCTTTATTTCCGATATGCATTCGTCAATTGAGGATTCGTTTGTAAATTCTATTATGAGAGTGAAGTTGTCAGTTTCTGATGATTCTTCGGGAAGGGATGTTGTAGTGGATGTTTTTATGGCACCGACTGTTGTCGTTGTCCTGGTAGGCCTTTCAATTTGAGCTTCTTTGTGTTGAAGGTATACACCCCCTGCAAAAACGATTAGGATTAATAGGAGGGCTAAATGTTCTTTTTTTATTTTTCCCCTTTTTATTTGATTATTTGAAGAGTCTGCGCCAGGAGATGTTGGCTTTGCTTGGGAGGGTTTTTCTTTTGAATCTTCTTTCTGGTTTTTTTTAGGAGTCTCATCTTTCTTGCTCTGGGAAAAATCTGTTTCTGCGGGAGGCAAATCCTGAAAGGTGTCTGTTAATTCGTCTTTTTCATCGAGGAGTATCTCTTCAGGTTCTTCTTCAGCCTTCTTTTCCATTGTTGCCTTTTCAGTACTCTATTCCCCTTCGGCCATATGTTCCCTTTACAAAGGGGTGCTTTATCTTTTTCATCTCAGTTACCAGGTCAGCTACGTTGATTATCTCTTTTGGCGCGCCAAAACCCGTCAGTATCAATTCAGTGGACTTGTGTTTTCCCTTGATTAGTGAGATAACATCTTTAGAGGACACCAACTTATTTGCCAATGCCACGTTCACTTCGTCGAGTATTACGATATCGTATATGCTGGATTTGGCCGCTCGGCCCGCGTATGTGAGAGCTTCTTTTGCTTTTTCTTCTTCTTCGTCTCGGCTCATGAAACAGTCCCGGCAGTTCCCGCATGAATTTTGTCTGCCTGACTTAAATAGTTCGGAGTAAGTACATGGTTTTCCAAATTGTATTATCTCCAGGTTTGGTGCTGACTTGGCTGCTTCAAGTTCCCCTAAAAAGTTACATCCCTTCATGAACTGGACCATCAAAACATTGAAGCCGTGGCCTGCGGCCCTAAAAGCAAGACCGAGTGATGCTGTAGTCTTTCCTTTTCCATCCCCAGTATATACTTGGACAAGGCCTAGATCCTCTTTCATCTTAAATTTTTATGCTCGTTGATATCTCAGACACTGCAGGCAGAGTAACCGCATTTTTGACATGTTACGCATCCCTCGGAGAAATTCAGTTTGCTTTTGCATTCGGGGCATATGCCTGTTTTTTTTGGGTTGGTTTCTGACTTGTTTGTTTCTTTTTTTCTTTTTTCTTCTTCTTTTTTGTTTCTGGTTGTCTCTAGGTTTAAGACTTGAAGGTCCCGAGATCCGTCACGGTAGATGGTTACGCCTTTGCATCCCAGTTTATAGGAAAGCAGGTATACGTCTTCTACGTCTTTTGTTGTGGCGGAGTTGGGGAAATTCACTGTCTTTGAGACGGCATTGTTTGTGTGTCTCTGAAAGGCGTCCTGTGTTTTAACGTGCCATATTGGGGAGATTTGGTGGCTTATTTTACAGTAGCGTTTTATGATTTCTGGCACTTCGTGGAATCCTTCCAGGCTCCCTTGCTCTGCCACCCTAACAATCAATTCTTTGCTGTAAAACCCTCGTTTCTTGGCTATTTCTTCAAAATGTTTGTTGATGTATAAAAGCTGTTCTCCATCGAGTACGTGCTTGGTGAAGCATATAGCGAAGTTTGGCTCGATGCCGGATGAACAGTCGGCAATCATGCTGATTGTGCCTGTCGGAGCAATGGTTGTGCGTGTGGCATTTCGGACTCTGTCTTCTTTTTTTCCGGTGTCGTATACGCTTCCCTTGAATGCTGGGAATACTCCTCGTTTTCTTGCCAGTGTAACCGAGGCTTTTTTTGCTTCATCATCAATAAACTTCATAATCCGCCTGGCGATCTTTATTGCTTTTTCACTGTCATATGGGATCTCCATCTGCATTAGGAGATCTGCGTATCCCATAACCCCAAGACCGATTTTTCTTGTCTTTCTTGTTTGTTCTCCGATGATTGGGAGGGGGTAATGGTTCATGTCTATTACGTTGTCAAGGAAGTGCACGCCGCTCCACACTACTTCTTTCAGCTTTGCCCAATCGATTTTTCCGGCTCTCACCATCTGGGCGAGATTTATCGATGCAAGATTACAGCTTTCATAGGGTAAAAGTGGCTGTTCCCCGCACGGATTTGTGCTTTCAATTTCTCCGAGTTTTGGGGTGGGGTTGTCTTTGTTTAAGCGGTCAAGGAATACGATGCCTGGTTCTCCGTTTTTCCAGGCCATTGTCACGATTAAATCGAATATTTGGCGTGCTGGAATGGTTTTTATGACTTTTCTGTCGTAGGGGTTGCATAATCCAAACAGTTCGTTTTTTTCAGCGGCTTTCATGAATTTTTCTGTGATGCCGACTGAGATGTTGAAGTTGGCTAGTATTCCCTCTTTTTCCTTTGCAGTTATGAATTCTAAGATATCAGGGTGGTCCACCCGTAGGATGCCCATGTTCGCTCCTCTCCGTTTGCCGCCTTGTTTTATGGTTTGGGTTGCTGCGTCAAAAACACCCATGAAGCTCAGTGGCCCGGAAGATACGCCTTTAGTCGATAGCACCATGTCGCCTTTGGGTCTAAGGCGGCTGAAATTAAACCCTGTTCCTCCTCCGCTTTTATGGATTAAGGCTGTGTTTTTGACTGCTTCGAAGATGGATTCCATGCTGTCTTCTACAGGTAAAACAAAGCAGGCTGAAAGCTGTTGAATCTTGTCTCCAGCATTCATTAGGGTTGGGCTGTTTGGGAGAAAATCTAGGAAGGCCATCATCTCGTAGAATTCGTTTTCGGTTTTTTTCACGTTGGCTTTCTTGTCGTATTTTCTGTCGGCTTTGGCGATATTTTTAGCGACCCTTAAAAACATTTGCTCTGGAGTCTCGACTAGATTGCCTTCTTCGTCTTTTTTTAGATAACGCTTTTCCAGAACCTTGAGGGCGTTGGAGGAGAGGGTGGTTTGCGTTTTCTTCCCCTGCAAGATTATCTCTTTTTCTTCGCGTATTTCCTTGCGTTTTTCCCTGTAGAGGATGTAGGCTTTTGCAACCTCTGGATCCCCTTCTTGGATGAGCACGCGTTCGACTATGTCTTGTATTTCCTCGATTGACGGGAGGTCTCCTGGTTGCACCTCTTCGTCGATTGCATCCACTACTAGGTCGGCAAGTTTTTTCGCTTGTATCCCGTCCTTTTTCCCTGTGGCCATGATGGCTTTTTGTATGGCTATCTCGATTCTTCCGACATCAAATGTTACCTCGGAGCCGTCTCTTTTTTTAACTTTCCTTATTTTCGATCCCATTTTTTTCACCCATAGGTGCGGTTAAATATGATGTTTTTAGCTGATTATGATTTTTGAACCAGACAGATAAGTTATTCACACAACCATTATTTATGTGGAGTTACTGAGAGGTGTTGGGCTGGGGTATTTTGCACTTTTCCCGTTAATAATTCAGATATTTCTTCTGGTTTTGCTTCATCGGCCTTAAGTGTGAATCTTGAGATGCATCCTCCGTCAAGCATTTCATGAAATTGTGATTCTATTTCAAGCCTTTCGATTGTTGAGGTTTCTGCATCCAGTGGAAGTTGAAATGAGGGAGTGTATTGGAACCTTCCTGTTTTAGGATTTCTTTGGTAAATGTTGCCCATATCAAAATTCTGGCTGTCAATTTCTGCCATCCTTGCAGCCGTGGTTGTGCGGCTGCTTCCTGACAGAGAAAAGTTGAATCCAGTCTCGGTTTTATATTCCCTGACTATGTCGGCCAAATCAGAGATTATAGTTAAACCAAGTTTTTTTGCTGAAGGATCTTGATGCATGCCCGAGCCCGTAATTATCTTCACTGTCTCGCTCAAACCCAAAAAACTGAATACCATATATTGGTTTTCTGGATTGAAGTAGGGTTTTCTGCTTTTAGGTGGTTTTTGCCCTAGAAACGGCAGTAGATTGTTTTTGAGGTTAGATTCGTTTATATCCTTTTTTATCAGTAGAGCAGCCTTCATGTTGGATGTGGATTTGGATATAAAAGAGAGAATTCTGCCTTCATCGCATTTGGCTTCCAGAGCCATTCGTGGCAGGTTGAGTGTTGCGACTTGTAGGATTCCGCCAGTCATTAGGGATCTTTCTGAGGGGGTGCGGTTCCTTGGTGCCAGAGGTATCAGATTTGTATCAGTTTGATAGGAAAATATCTTTGGTGTTTTTTTGTTGTGATAAATGTAGGAGGGTGACCCGAATTTTGCTGAAAGCTCTGTTAGCTTTAACCAGACATTACTCAGTGCGTGGGCTTGCCCCTTTTCTACGTGGATTTCCAATTGAGGGAAGGGGAAGGGTCGGCCCGCATAATCCCCTTTGATGAAGACTTCAGTTAGGGCAAGAAGAATTGATTGGGCTTCTCCTTCGTAGTCCCCATAGCACAGCCTATCAGATATTTTTCCGGAAGGGACTACTGCAGGAACATTCGATAAGTACTCTGGGATTGTTAGATTCAGGTTGATTGATGGGAACACGGTTTCTTTGCCGCCTACAGGATAGATCTGGCTTAGCTCATATATGAAAAGCTGTGCCAGCTGCTTGATTTCATCATATTTTAGTCCGCGTACATAGGGGGCCAAGAATGCGTTGAAGAAGGGCAGACTTGATCCGCCAGAACAGTTTTTTTGGCTTGCAGAAAGTATACGTGCTGCTTGTAAAAAGGCTGCGTCGGGCTTTTTGGGGGGGCCTGCTACTGGGGAATATAGTCCTGATCCATCCACTTTTAATCCGTTTTTTAGAAAAAACCGTAGGTCGTGGCTGAATGCGAAGGGTCTTGTGGCAAAGAAGTTTAAGTCGTGTATGTGGATTCTCCCAGACATGTGTTGGTCAACGAGTTTTGGGGGTAGAAGGTGGACATAAGTATATTCTCGGGCTACCACATCCCCCATCAGATGATGCACTGTTTCTGGGTTGTGTTGTAGGCAGATGTTGTCTTTTATTCCCTGGGCTATGAGCTTTTTGGTGTCATAAACGGGCATGCCCAGTCGAGTGTAGCGCATTCTGGCCGACTCGAACCCTTTTTCCAATAGTTTGACGTTTACGATTTCACGGATTAGGGGTGCTGTCAGATATTTTACGTTAAGTCGGCTTAGGTCCTTTTCTAGTTGGTCTGCGATTTTTTTGGCGTGGGCCCTGTCTATTCGGGTCTCCGTGACGAGGGAATCCTCTATCTTTTGTTTGTCGAAGGGTTCCAGGCGGTTGCTTGATGTGCGCACAAGCAATGGTTTTCTTGTTTTTTTCGTATTCTTTTTCATTGGCAGCCCAACCCGGGAATTTTTTTTCTGTGAAGTTCTGGGATTATCCTAAAAAAAACAAAATCTAGAGTTCATTAGACGATAGTGTTTTTTAGGGTTGGTTAGGATGTTTAATTATGGGTATGAAATCGAGATTGTTGATTTTACTTGCGATTTTGACCATATTTTGTGGTTCATCAGATGCCGCCTTTTGCGGAGGAGGAGAGAATTGCAGCTGCGGCGACATCATAATAAATATCCCCACAGCTGAGCTGTGGGGTATTCAGTGTGTTATGTAGTTGGTTATCGTAGTTTGTCCTGTTTTCTTCACACTGTGTTTTGTGCCGTGCGACATTCGGATGTAGTGTCTGACTGTCTTGCTGTTCACT
>JBDREA010000052.1:0-6188 GCA_043820265.1 Candidatus Altarchaeota archaeon
AACGCAAATACACCGACACCCTAACCACCAAAACCTACTGGACACAAGTCCGCGAAACACTCCTCACCGCAATAACACACAACATAGACCGACACATCACCAAAACAATCCTTGCATACGCAAGGATTGCAACCAAGCTAAATGAGTTTATATTAAAATTAGGCTTTTCTTCTCTTTCTTCCTAAAATATACTGCTATGGCTCGAATACTGGAAGAAAAGAGAATTACTGATTCATCAAATCCGCAAGGAGCCATAATCCAGGCAGGTGGGTTACCTACGCTAAAATATTTTTTAGACAAAGGCAAGGTCCTAGCAGGAGGTTTATCCTTAGGTGCCCGACTTACGCCAACAATTGTTAAAGGATTTACCATGGGACAATCTCTCGCAGGAGCAAGAATGAATGACCTGGGAATGCATGTATCACTTCGCGGATTTGCCCTTTTTAATCTATGGAGCAAGTATACTGGTGTACCTTTAGATGAAATCCAGGGGATGGGAACCTATGAGATACTCCATTTCTTCAAAGAATATGTACACCTAGTAGATGACGCACTCGACGGAGGAATATCAGGCGAGGGAAAAAAGCTCCCTACCTCGGGGATAAAAAGCGATGAATTAAACCGGATTTCGGTTTCCCATTAATCAGAGCGATTCAAGACAATGTCCCTGAATCAGAACAGGATAGAGCCAGATCTTTAGTGAGGCTTCTACAAGATTCGAGAAGGATGGCCATCGAGGCTGTAGAAAGAGAAGAGGATCAAGGACCTTTCGCCCCGATAAAAGAGGTCATTCGCTTAAGAGATGAGACGACTGGAAACACTGGAAGAGCGTTTGCAAGGATACTAAATATAAGACATGCTATCCCCGATGAGATCGGATTACCCTTCGAAGATGCCACTAGGAATGTTGCAATGACGATGCAGGTCAAAGACGACTTAACAGACATTGCAATAGATTGGGGGAGAAACCAGAATCTAGTCATAGGAATACTGCAAGGCCTTCCAACTGAAAGAAGAGAGGTAGAAGAAAGGATTAAACAAGGCCAAAGAGTAACTAAGAGATGGTTAAGGATTCATGCACCTCAAACCTTTCAAGAAACCTATCAACTATATCAGATGTATGCAACCCGAGTGAATCCATCTGGAGATCCAAAACTCATTATTATGGAGGATATTTCAGCCTTTATGTTCCATATCGGAAAACACTTGCCAGAAATGGACAGAGTAAAACTATGGACTCAGATAAGATCCGGAAAACGGGGAAATGAATAACGGTCCTTATGAGGGCCGAATCCGAGTCTTCCTTTAGGTGCGTTCAGAGGGATCGTTAGAATTATTGTTAAGGTGTTAGATCCCTCAATACCCGCGGTTTTCGTAAACGTTTTGTTAAAAGGTTTGGACTCGTCGGGATTTGAACCCGAGGCCTCCCGCATGCCAAGCGGACGATCTACCAGACTGATCTACGAGCCCAACCTTTTACAAAGGTTGATCAAAGGACCTATCTTCGCTCTTGCTCGATAGGTCTGAATAATGTCTTATCTCTTGGATATTCTTTTTAATATTTTGATTACTGTTTGGCCGATGTTTTTTCTTGCTTCTATTGTTTGTCCTCCGATGTGGGGTGTGAGTATTAGGTTTGGGCTGTCGATGAAGGGGTGGCTTCCGGGTAATGGTTCTTTTTCGTATACGTCGAGTGCTGCGGCTGCTAGTTTTCCGGACTTGAGTGCGTCGACTACGTCGTTGTCTTTGACTATTTGTCCTCGGCTGAGGTTTATGACGAGTGCTCCTTTCTTCATTTTCTCGATTTCTTTTTTTCCGAACATGTGTTTGGTTTGGGGTGTGTAGGGGCAGTGGAATGTGATTACGTCGCTTTGTTTTAGTAGCTTGGGGTATGTTACTTTTTCGCAGTTGCTGAATCCTTCGATTATCTTGAAGTTGTCTTCTGATTGGGTGTCCCGGTTTTTGTCGAGGTCTAGCGTCCAGTCGCGGATTTCAAGGCTTCCAGCGTATCCCGGCTCCACGTATGGGTCGTAGTAGATGACGTTCATGGCGAATCCGAAGTGGGCTACTTGGGCTACTCTTCTGCCGATGTTTCCGAAACCCACTATCCCGAGAGTCTTTCCTGAGAGCTGGGTTCCCATGAGCTCGTTTTTAAGCCATTTCCCGTTGTGCGTGGCCTTGTTTGCCCGGGGGATATGCCGAGATAAGGTGATGAGGTTTCCGAATACGAGTTCTGCGACTGATTGGGTGCTTGAGGGGCTGCTGTGGGTTTTTATCCCTTGTTTCCTTGCTTCTACGACATCGATGTGATCGATTCCGTGGGTGGCTGTGATTATGTGTTTGAGTTTCGGCGCAATCTTTAGGATTTCTTTTCCGACTTTGGTACGGCTTCGAATGATTAAAATATCCGCATCCTTGAGGTAGGAAGGGATTTTATTAGGGTCGATGTTGGGTTTATAGGTTACCTTTTTTGCGAATTTCCTGATTTCTTTTACGTCCTCTTCTGTGAGGGGGTCGGTGATTAATATGTGTTCGAACTTCATTTTTTGACTAAACCAACCTTTTTATTTAGGTGTTTTCTTTAAATATAGTCTCCAAAAGATATAGTCATCGACTATAATTGAGTTAGAATGAGTAAGATTAAACTTGGTTTACCTAAGGGAAGCCTTCAGGAATCAACGTTCCGAATGTTTGAAAAGGCCGGATTTAAGATTAAGGCTAGTTCCAGGTCTTATTTTCCCGAAATAGATGATCCGGAGATTGATCCCATTTTGATGCGCGCCCAAGAGATTGCCCGTTATGTGCAGCAGGGAGTGTTGGATGCAGGTTTGACAGGGTATGACTGGGTAGTCGAAAACAAGGCGAGGGTTGTTACCGTTGCCGACTTGGTTTATGCAAAGAGGGGTTTAACCAAGGTTAAGTGGGTTTTGGCTGTTCCGGAAAGATCAAAGATTAGGGGGCCGAAGGATTTGGCGGGAAAAAAGATAGCGACCGAAGCCGTCTATATAACAAAGCAGTATCTGAGAAAGCACGGGGTTAAGGCTAATGTCGAGTTTTCCTGGGGTGCGACCGAGGCTAAGCCCCCTGAACTTGCTGACGCGATTGTTGAGATAACTGAAACCGGGTCTTCTCTTAGGGCGAACGATCTTCGTATCGTGGATATTGTTTTAGAGTCAAATACTCAGATTATCGCCAACAGGGATAGCTGGAAGGATAAGGGTAAAAGGGCGAAGATCGAGGAGATTTCCATGCTTTTGCGGGGGGCGCTTGCAGCCGAGGAAAAGGTGGGTTTGAAGATGAATCTGAAGGAATCGAATCTCTCCAATATTGTGAAACTCTTGCCTGCTCTTAGAAAGCCCACTGTTTCTCAGCTAACCGAAAAGGGTTGGATTGCCCTGGAAGTTGTCGTAGACGAGAAAACGGTCAGGGAGATTATTCCAAAGCTGAAGAAGGCTGGTGCACAGGGCATCATCGAATATCCCTTAAATAAGATAATCGCTTGAATTATTTCCTCCCCTTCTTTTCGTTTTTATATTCTGTTCCGTCTAATAAAGTATCTGAAATGTCTCCTGAAGTAATTGATTCTTACGATCGAGTGAAGATCATGCACAGCGAGGGAAGCCCTTTTCCCCTATACATTGTTTTACAGCCTGAGTTCAGCCCTGAAGAAGAAAAGATCGCTAAAAATCCCACCAGCGTCATCGGCAACTACGAGCAGGCAATGGATGAGATCGAGAAACTGCAGTCCTCCAAGGAAAAGGAGGAGTATCTGAAGAAGTTCTTAAGGGAAAAACTCGAAGGAAAAGGCATAAATTCTGAGCACATGGACGATTTGATCTTACATATAATGGATCACCTCTTCATGGGGTATGGCCGGCTTGGTATTCTGATGCGGGATGAGAGATTAGAGGAAGTCATGATCAACTCTTCAAGGGATCCCGTGTTTGTCTTTCACAGGCGACACGGAATGTGCATGTCCAATATTGAATATGATTCCGATGAGGAGTTAGAAAATCTTGTCTTATGGTTGTCAAAATATGTTGGCCGGGAGATAAACGAGGACCATCCGCTTCTAGACGCCCATATGCCTGATGGCAGCCGAGCCAATGTGGCCATTCCACCTGCGTCCCCCTATGGTCCAACCATCACAATCAGAAAATTCAAAAAAACTCCATTCAATGTCATAAACCTTATAGAAGCTGGAACCTTAAGCACTGATCTCGCAGCCTTTCTCTGGCTCGGTATAGAAGGGATGGGTTTGAGTCCTTCGGATATGATTATATCAGGGGGGGCTGGAAGTGGAAAAACCACTCTCCTTAATGCCCTTGCCATGTTCATACCCCAAACGGAGAGGGTTATCACGGTCGAGGACACATTGGAGTTGAACTTTGAGTTCTTGGAGAATTGGGTGCCTTTGGAGGCTAAACCGTCTGTCATGGAGGATTCAAGCCTGACCATGCACGCACTTCTACAAAATAGTCTACGTATGCGTCCTGACAGGGTTATTGTTGGTGAAGTCAGAGGGCATGAAGCCGAAACCCTTCTCATTGCCATGGACATTGGATTGCACGGTAGTATGGGCACTATCCACGCAAACAATCCAAGAGAGACTACGATTAGACTTCTGGATGATCCCATGAATGTACCCATTCGGATGATCCCATTGATCGATTTGGTTGTCGTCATGGGGAGAATTTATGACCGAAAGAGAGGGATGATTAGGCGATGCATAAATGTATCTGAGATCAGCGGAATCGAAGGGGAGGTGGTGCAGATGGGGGATATCTACTACTGGGATGTGAATACTGACAAGATTGTGAAGACAGAGTACCCTATCCTCTTAAAGGAAAAAATCGCAAAAAACTGCGGCATAACCAAAAGGAGGCTGAACGCCGAACTGTTCATCAGAGAAAAGGTCCTCCAATACATGATAGACAATAAAATCAAGTCGACACCTGACGTAATCAACCTTATTCAGCGCTATCACATGAATCCCAAGGACGTCATAAGGGAGATCAAGGGGCAAATGGTGGATGAAAGCCAGTTCGGCGACAAATAACCTACTTTCCGTATACTTCTTCTGGATCGAATATCCGCTCTCCTTTGGCTATGAATTTCCCATCTTCTAGGGTTCTGAAAAAACAGGTTCTATAACCTTTATGGCATGCTGCTCCTACACCCTTCGGTTTAACGAGGTAGAGGACGGCGTCTCCGTCACAGTCTAGGCATACATTCTCGACTTCTTGGATATTCCCTGAAGTTTCTCCCTTGCACCAAAGCTTTTTTCTGTTGGTCGAAAAATAATGAGCCTTTTTTGTCGCAATCGTTTTTTCAAGTGCCTCCTGGTTTGCGTAGGCAACCATCAGGATCTCCTTGGTCTGCGAATCTTGGGCGACGACTGTTATCAAGTCAGGTATTCCGTCAATTGTCCTTGTCTTCAGACTGTTAAAGGGGAATTCGGTCATAGGTATGAATTAAAATCTTACTCCAATAAAAATGACTTATCTACGATGAACTATGTCATCCGGAAAGGGTTTAAGATACTATATAATCGCAGATATCGAATTGCATAAATTGGTATATCCAATCATTTACGCAATTCGCTATATTTATTTAAACCAATGCATATGAGTTAAGCTACCATGGTTATGAAGGCAACTGCGTCACAGTACAAGAAAAAACGCAAAGGTCCCCAGACTACAGAGGATTTGATAGGTCGAGTCAGGCTTCCAAAGAAGGGGGAAATGCTTGGGGAGGTTGAACAGCTACTAGGTGATCGCAGGATGAGCGTCAGGTGCACAGACAAGAACGTGCGCCTTTGCAGGATTCCTGGAAAGATCAGGCGCAGAATCTGGATCAAGGAGGGGAATATCGTTTTAATTGAGCCCTGGGAGGTGCAAACCCACGAACGGGGAGACATCCTTTGGCGCTACACTATCCAGCAGGCAGACTGGCTCGAGAGAAAGGGCTTTCTGAAAGATCTGGCAGAGGAATAGTAATCCTTTAATTTCCTGTTTTTATCGTTTAACTCGAATCTTATAGTCGATTAGGTATGTTATGGAACTTTTTTAGCCACATGCCTAATCGAATACACTAAGAATTGGCTTTGCCAATTCTTGTGCACAGGCAAACGTAGTTTGCCAAGTGTATCGAATTAGGTTGCATAGATGTTCCATTATTTACCTAAT
>JBDREA010000053.1:0-4421 GCA_043820265.1 Candidatus Altarchaeota archaeon
CAGTAATCCTAGATGTATTAGAAGGAATATGAGGACGACTTTTTCCCCAAAGAAATCAAAGAGGTGTTTTATCTCCTTTCTAAGGACAAGATAGAATAACGCCCCAAGTGAGAAGACCACAGA
This sequence comes from Candidatus Altarchaeota archaeon, assembly GCA_043820265.1. GTDB lineage: Archaea > Altiarchaeota > Altiarchaeia > IMC4 > JBDREA01 > JBDREA01. The sequence continues at coordinate 124 of JBDREA010000053.1, forward strand.
AACTAGAAGAATGAAGGGTTCTCCCTGATTGTATGATAAAGCCCAAAAGAGGTCGTGTTTGAATGCCTCTGGCATCCTGAAAAAAAGGAGTGATATGGCAGCTAAAGAAGGGATTAAGGCAGCAGCAAACCAAATAGACAAGTGTCTTCGCTCATAGATGAAAAGGGCTAATCCACAAATAAAAAAGAGACTTAAGGCATAGTACTCTGTCAGTACAGCAAGCGTCGTTGCTGCCCCTAGTAGAAAAGAGATTTTCTTCTTTGAGGACTCGTTGTTTGAATTGACAAGCTTTAATGTCAGATAAAGACTTAATGCAATAAGAAACATCACTTGATTATGTGCAAAGCCCCCCCGATTAAAAAGGATTATCAAAGGTGTGACTGCGAAAACGGCTGCCGCAATAAGGCCGGTTCTTTGCCCCCCTAAAATCTTTCCGATTTTATAGGTCAAGACAATCGTAGCTACTCCTAGGGTGGCCGAAAGCAATCTCACTGCCAGGATCGTTTTTCCAAAAAAATATGTGAGAGGTATCAAAAAGGCGTGGAACAGCGGCGGGTGAGGAAAGAAGGGATAGGTGAGCGCAAACAAACGAGTCTCCCCCCCTAACAGGTTGGAGGAAAGCTCAAGGTTCACGGCTTCGTCGTAAAACCATACAGGTTGGACGCTAAGCTCCCAGAACCTGAATAGTATTCCAACGCCGAGGATCAATGCCAGAAATATTCGGTTAGACTTCACTTTAGTCCACCAGGGGGTTGTCCGAGGTTTTCATACACGTCGAATCTCAGCCCTTGAAACGCGATGGGCATTTCAAGTATTTTCGCTTTTAATTCCGGATGCGACTTGTTTTCCAGCCATACCAGGGAGTCGTTTGCGAGAACAAAAAATCTCGCCCGGCTAAAGGAGCAGTCAAAGGCAAACCGCTCATCTCCAAGATCGCCTGGGTAGTAGGCTATGGCAATGCCGTCCTTTGCAAGAGATTGCGTGAGGATGCATGTGTCTGCTTCGATGAATCTTGAGAAATGGCTTTGAGCGACTACCACGTCGCCCTCTTTTAAATGGGGATTCAGGAAATCCGCCACTTCAAGGTAGTCTGTCTGGTCTGTCTTTTCAAGTCCTTGCCCGAAGCCGAAGAGATTGATGTCATGGGAAAGCGAAGCCCAGATAAAGGAGGTCAGTATCAGGGCTAGAAATAGTCTTAGAAAGCGCCGGTAGTAAGGTGCATTTTTTTCTATTTGACTCATCCAAAAATTCCAAAGGAAAAAAAGCATTATTGTCAGACCTAGGGCGAAGAAGGGATAAAGGGGGATCACCATGTGGTCTGTCCTTCCAATCCTCAAAAAGAGGATGAAGAAGGGAAGGAAAAATGAATGGATAATCTCCTTTTTACGGATAATTAATGGCAGACCCAATAGACCGATCCAATAAAAGTCGATCCCATAAAGAAGTGATTCGTCTGTTGGAGTGTAAAACGATAAAAAAGAACCTAAAACGAACAATATGCTAAGGAAGACTATCGCATCCCGTTTTAGGAGATATCCTCGGTCTTCTGGTTTTCTGTATCTCTTCGAGAAGAAAAACAGCTGTTGGATGTTGAACTTGAGAACGGTTAGTATCTGGCCTTGAAAGATATAAAATGCGATGGCCAGTACAACCACGCTGACTGCTTGGATTGCGCTAGTCGATGGGCCCCTTAAGACCATGTAAAAAAAGTCGTGGATGAATGCTTCAGGCATTAATGCCACCATATAGGTAACAAAAAACAAAACAGGGATGACCGAAGTTATTGCCCCAATAAAAAAATAAGGTCTTTGATGGCGCCATAAGAGATAAACTACAGACACGATGACTGCCAAACCTGTAACCTGTGTAACCGCGCAAAGCCCCGCGCTTAGACAACTTAACATGAGCCAGGCCGTCTTGGATGAAGTGGAAAATTTAATCCAGGAATAAAGCGAAAGAAGGATTAGCAGGGCGAGTAGGTGGTTTGCGAAAGCCAGACGCTGCCAATAGATAGATAACGGAAAGATTGAATACAAGGCTGCCGCAAGTAATGCACTCGATTCGCTTCCTATCTTTCGGACAATCAGATAAAGGAAGATAGCTGAAAAAAGACCCAAAAGAACACTAAGCCATCGGAGTGCTGTCAGACTGCAGCCGATGCCGAGCACCTTAAGCCAAAGCGCGCTTATCAAAAAATACAGTGGAGGGTGTGGCAAAAAAGAGTATTTCATAGCAAAACTTCGAGATTGTCCTTCTCCCAGATTACAGGATAAATCTGTGTTCACCCCCTCATCCCAAAACCAGTGAGGCAGAACCGCAAGCTCCCCGACGCGAAAGAAGAGGAATATGAAAATGATAAACAGGATGGGGGCGTATCTGAAATTTGAAAGGTTGAATTTCATCGGATTTGATTTTATCATTTTTTGTTAATACTTGTTTATCTAAATTATAGTGGAGGACATAATTATCTGGACTAATCTTTATGTCCTCCAATATATTGGAGAGCATAATTTTCTTTGTTTAGTCCACGGAATTATACTCTCCACTATAATTCGTCTCGTGGATACCATATCTTATCATAATGTAGGAGCGTGTTTTGGCTTTCTTTAAAGGAGACCAACATTTCATCGTAATAAGAGGCCTTTTCGGGAAGGATATGAAATAAGTTTTTTGTTTCTAAAGGATCCGTTCCTAAATCAAAGAGCTCCTTTGTGTTGGCATATCGGTTATGTATGAATTTATATCTTCCATCCCTGAGCCCAGTCACCAATCCCTCGCCTGAGACAAAGAATATTGTGTGGTTATCGCGGTCTGGGGATAGGAGAGAGGATCCTTGATGGGGGTTTATGACATCTAAACCTAGTAGGTCTAGGACTGTCGGCACGACATCGACTGTTTGTCCAATAAGGTTTTTTTCGGTGCGGCCCGAAAAATGGCTTGGTGAGATAATGATCAAAGGCACCTTCACGAATTCGTCGTATACGTAGGCTCCGTGCCCCGCTTTCTCATGCTCGTGGAATGCTTGGCTATGGTCTCCTGTCAAGATGATTATCGTGTTTCTTGTGAGGTTCCGGGCCCCTAGTCCCCGCCAGATTTCTCCGAAAAAATGGTCTTGGTAGTGTATTCCATTGAGATATCTACTTCTTAGATCATCTCCTTTGACTATCTCGAATTCCTTGGGGACCTCGTATGGGATGTGGGTTGTCGTTGTAAAATAGGTTATGAAAAAAGGCATTCCCTTGTTTTGATCTATCCAGGCCAGGCTTGGGGGGACAACAACTAAGTCTTCATATCCGATGGGTTTTTTCAAGTAGTCGTTGCCAGAAGGGACGTCCTTCATCGTATACATATAGTCGATGTTCCGATATGAGAAGAATTCTTGTTCGTTGGTGAAGTCGAGTGATCCGGCATCAAAGACGGCAGTTTTATAGCCTTCTTTGTGGAGTATGTCTGAAAGACAACGGAGGTTGACGTCAGGTTTGTCAAGAGGTATGATATCGGCCCTAAAGAATGGAAAGGTCGAGCAAAGGAGACCCATCATCGACCTGGCACTGAGGGCGGAAGTCGTGTAAATGTCTTCGAATACAATACTTTGGTTTTTTATTGATTCCAGATTGGGGGTAATGAGAGTCTGCCCCCCATAAAGTGAGAGGGCGTCTGGCCGAGTCGACTCCATGATTATGAAGATTACATTATAGGATGTGAAATTGTTTTGTTGAAGATTGATGAGGGCTTCTTTTTTGATCTTTTCTGAGTCAAAGTTTGGTCTTTCCTTTTCACATTCCACAGGATAGATTTGACAAAGGTTCTTTTTTGAAGCCTTTATCAGGGGAAAGTAGTCATCAAAGAAGATATGCTCTGGGGCTTTAGGCCGGACTATATCCAGATTGTATATCTCATCTGGGGTTTTTTCCCCCCAATACATCAGATACATCACATGAGGGATTTCTAGAACGGGATTTTTAGATAGATCGGACATTTTCTCATAAACGAGCATATACCGCACATGATCAGCGGGGATTACGACAAGCGAAAAAACACCGTATAGTAAGAATAAGGGCAGGATGATCTTTTTGATAATTATTGCTAGCTTCAAGAGATTTTTTTCATTAGAAAAATATGATTTAATTCGTGTTGGCATCGCCCATAAAATCAGAAAGGCGAAGATGATTTTTATTGGAAGCCAGAACAACGAAAAAAGATTTTTAGATGCATAAAACACAGGGACAAGCACGTCTCCCTTGAACAGCCACCTAATATAGGCAGGATTGAAGTGAGATAAAAAAACCCTGAAAAAT